>JAZGIF010000152.1:0-5018 GCA_036481835.1 Nitrosopumilaceae archaeon | reverse complement strand
GACAAAACCTCTGGTGTCTCCCAGGCAATTGGCTTTTGCATTTACAGAAAGCTGAAATTCGCCTGAATGGCCCTCGCATTTTCCCACAACAGCTACTTCAGGATAAGTAAAAACACAGTATGGAACAACAGAATAATCCATAGTGCTATTTTTTCCTAGTATATTTTGTGCTGCTACTTCTCCTTGCCGTGATGCAACATGAGCCAACTCAAAATGTCCTGTAATGTCGCCTATTGCATAAACATTTTGTAAACTCGTTTGCATCTTCTCATTTACTTTCAGACCGTTTTCATCAAAAACAATTCCAAGATCTTCAAAAATCTTGGTTTCGATATTTGGATTTCTTCCAACGGTGATCAAAATTTTTTCTGGGTTAATTTTTTTTCCATTAACGATAACTTCCCCGTCTATCTTTTCAACACCTGATTTTGTCATAACTTCTATACCGTCAAGTTTCATGAATTTTTCAACAGATGAGCCTACCTCTTTTGGTTGCCCAGGTAAGAGTGTCTCCTCCATTTCTACTAACCACACCTTGCAGCCTAGAACATTTAGTATAGATGCAAACTCGCATCCGCTATATCCTCCTCCAACTATCAAAATAGATTCTGGTAGATTTTCCAAATCAAATATTGAATCAGTAGATAGTATTCGGTCATCAAAACTATGATTTTGAAAAGATTTAGGCTGACTACCGGTAGCGAGAACAATATTCTTTGTTTCTAAAATTTTTCCATTTATCTCAACTTCATTTGCAGATTTTAGACTAGCTTCCCCTTGGATTAACTCTACTCCATTTTCTTTGAAGAGCAATTCTATACCAGAAGCTAGTTTGGATACTGTTGATTTCATTTTACTCTTGAGAACCGTATAATCAATTTCTATACTACTTTTGATGCCAAATTTTTTTCCAGCTTTAGCTTTTCTTATAGTATCTCCTACAGAATGAAGAAATTTTGTTGGAATGCATCCAGTTTGGGTACAAGTTCCTCCTAAACCCCCTTTTTCCACAACACAAACTTTAGCTCCACCCTTTCCCAGAGTAGTTGCACACACATAACCGGCAGGTCCAGCTCCGATTATTACTGCGTCATACATAGAATATGATGAAATCATAGTGGAAATAAATTTTGTCTGATTATCTCCTAAAAATCCAGTCTGTGTTTGAATATTTCTCATCCATTATTTTCTTGCACGAATCTTGATCTTTTTGATCTAGCTGGTATGGAATCAGTTCACATTGCAAGTATTCTTTTGCACAGGATTTTAACGAATCAGCTACCTCCTCAAATTTTTTTGAAATTCCCATTACTCTATTTTTTACATCTCCAATTTTCTTATCTTCAATTTTTTCGAGGGGGACATTCAATAATGAAAACATGCGATCTACATCTACATCCAATAGAATTGTTCCATGTTGTAACAAAGTATTGTTTTTCCTAGTTTGCGCGTTTCCACAAACCTTTTTTCCATTTATAGTGATGTCATTTAATGGGGAAAATTTTGCTTCAAATCCCAAACGTTTCAAAGCTAATATGATTAGTTGACAAATCTCCTTATACGATTCCATTATGTTGTTTGGAAAATTTTTTGTGAAAAAAGAGTATGTGAGTTCTCTATCATGAAAAACAGCGCCCCCTCCAGTTATTCTTCTAACTACATCAACTCCTTCCCTCTTACATTTTTCATAATCAATCTCATCAATGCTTTGAAAATAACCAATGGAAACACATGGTCTTGACCAACCAAATATCCTTAGAACTGGATCATTAGTATTGCCAAGTAGAAATTCATCAACTGCCATATTCCATGGCCCTAAATTATTTCCTGTTTCAACAACCTTTAATCTTTCAAATTTTATTTTCGTCTACCTCTCTTTAACACAATCTACTATGGCATTTGAAATTGAATCCACATCAAATCCATAGAACTCTGAATTTTTTAGAATGTACTCTATTTTGTTTTTAATAGAATCTTTTTCTAATTTTACACCAACAAGACTCCCTTCTAACTTTTCAATTGTTTCTTCTGGATGCAGAAAAAAATCTCCTGTTATCTTGATTGATTTTATTTCCATAGATGCTTGATGGTAGGTAAGCTCGATTTTTACCAGCTTGTCTAGTTTTGATATGCTTTTAGCTTTGATTATATTCTGAGAGGCATCCAATTTACGAATCCTGATCCGGCTTCCATCTAAGATTCAATTGACGAGCTGCCTTTACCTCGTCTAATCTTCCTATTGATGCAGAATGGGGGGCTTTTTCAACAAGTTCAGGATTTTCCCTTAGTTCAGTTGTAATTTTTTTCAAAACCTTTGCAAATTCATCCAGAGTTTCTTTACTTTCTGTTTCAGTAGGCTCTATCATTAATGCCTCTTTTACAATCAATGGAAAATAGATTGTAGGTGCATGAAAACCGTAATCAGAAATTCTTTTTGCAATGTTCAAAGTACTTTTGTCTCCATAGTTTTTAGCAGATACTACAAATTCATGTGCACATGTTCTGTCATAGGGAACTTCAAAATCTTCTTTGAGTAGGGTAAAAAGATAATTTGCATTTAAAACTGCAATCTGTGCAACTCTTTGAATATCTGAACCCCAAGATTTAATGTATGACAGTGCTCTTACCAAAATCCCAAAGTTTCCATAAAAGGTAAGTAGGCTGCGCACACTTTTTTCTTTATCAAAATCAAAAGTGAACAGATCGTCTTTTTTTACAACTCTTGGTACAGGTAAATAATCTGATAAAAATGACTTTACTCCTAATGCACCAGCTCCTGGTCCCCCTCCTCCATGTGGAGTTGAAAATGTTTTATGAAGATTTAGATGAATCATATCAAAACCTTGATCACTTGGCTTACTGATTCCCAATAGTGCATTCATGTTTGCTCCATCACAATACATCAATGCTCCATTTTGATGAGCAAGCTCCTTTATTTCCATCAAATTCTCTTCAACCAAACCCAAAGTGCTTGGATTTGTAATCATAACAACTGCAACGTCTGGTCCAATAGCATCCTTAAAATCATTCAAGTTCATGTTACCACGATTATCTGACTGAATTGTTACCGTTTCAAACTTGCAAATTGCTGCAGTAGCAGGATTTGTTCCATGAGCTGAATCTGGGATAATTATTTTTGTTCGCTTTTCATTTTTTTCAGCAAAATATTTTTTGGCTATCATTACACCAAGCAATTCGCATTGTGAGCCAGCTGCAGGTTGCACTGAAACTGCATCCATACCTGTTATTTCCTTTAGATGTTCTTCAAGTTCCCAAATTACTTCTAATGCACCTTGAACATGTGAAATTGGTAGGTGTGGATGAAGGTTTGAAAACCCAGCTAGTTTAGCAAGATCTTCGTTTACCCTGGGGTTGTATTTCATAGTGCAAGACCCTAGAGGGTAAAAATTGGTGTCAATACCATAATTTTTCCTTGAAAGCTCTGTGTAGTGTCTGACGATCTCAACTTCATTGACTTCAGGTAATGGAAGAGAATCCCTACAAAGATCTTTTGGTAAATCTAGATCTATTTTTTCAGAGGGTGTATGTCCAGTAGATGCCTGCTTGTACTCAAAAATTAATTTCAATTGTTCAACACCGAAACATACGAATCTATATCCTGTAGTGAATTTTTCTCTGTACAACAAATTAGTAATTTATCATCACCTAATTCTAAACCTCCAAAAATATTGTTTTCCAACAAATCAGAAATCATTTTTTCAGTAGGTTTTGGAGACTTGACAAGAAATTCATTATAAAATGGATTTGTATTCAAAGATTCAAATCCAATTTTTTTTAATTTTTCCTGTAATACATGAGCCCTCTGAAAGGAGGATTTTGCAACATTTTGCAATCCAGTCTTTCCAAGCAATGACAAATAGATAGTAGCAGTTAGTGCAAGCAAAGTTTGGTTTGTTGTAATGTTGCTTGTAGCTCGCTCTCTTCGGATGTACTGTTCTCTAGCTTGTAGTGTTAGAACAAAGCCTTTGTTTCCCTTCTCATCAGTGGTTATGCCAACAATTCTTCCAGGCATTTTTTTTACTAAGAATTGCTTTACTGCCATGAATCCTAGGTATGGTCCACCAAAACTTTTTGGTATTCCAAAGGATTGCCCTTCACCAACAACAATGTCTGCACCAAAATCTCCAGGAGATTTGAGTACAGCTAAAGAAGTTGGATCTGATATACAACTGATGAAAAGCGAATTATTCTGATGCGCTTTTTCAATTAATCCTTGAGGATTTTTTATATTTCCAAAAAAATCTGGATTTTGTGAAATCACACACGCAGTTTTTTCATTAATTTCATTAGTTATCTCAAGTTCTACTCCTTCACAATATGTTTTCAATACATCTAGGTATATTGGATTAAGGCCTTCTTCTACAAATACTCCATTTCGTTTTGTATATGAAGAAGATAACAAGGCTGACTCTGCTAAAGCCGAGGCACCATCATATAGTGAAGCATTTGAGACATCCATTCCTGTTAAAAGGCAAATGTAAGACTGAAATTCATACAGAGCCTGTAACATCCCTTGGCTAACTTCTGGTTGATATGGAGTATACGATGTAAGGAATTCTCCCCTTGAAACTAGATACCCAATCACAGCTGGTATGTAATGATCATAAGAGCCTCCACCAACAAAATACTCTGGTGTTATGTTTTTTTCTGCCAAGTTTGAGATGTAAGAGAATAACTCCATCTCATTCATTGGATTACTTAGATTTAGTTTTTCAAGTCTGGGTTTGAATTGAGACATTAATTCTTCAACAGATGAACACCCAACTGCTGAAACCATTTTAGCAATGTCATCTTTAGTGTGTGGGATGTAATTCATGGAAAACTACTCCTTACTTTCTCCTACCAGCTTATCATATTGTTCTTTTGAAAGTAATGAATCAAACTGTTGAGGATTAGAAGGTTTTATTTTTACAATCCATCCCTCATCAAAAGGCGATGCATTGATCAGCTCTGGGTGATCTTGTAATTTTTCGTTAACCTCAACAATTTTCCCATCA
>JAZGIF010000151.1:0-2485 GCA_036481835.1 Nitrosopumilaceae archaeon | reverse complement strand
AGTATATGTCTTGCATCTTCTTCCAATTTTCTTATAGATTCATCTGTTCTAACTACAATTCTTTTCTTGATGACGTTTACAAGGTTAGAAATAATTTCATTATGTTCCATCAAGTAGCGTGGAGATGTAGTGTAAAGTGCAATGCGAGGACCTTCATAATCAATTTTGGTGACTTTAGCATCTTTAGGTATACTTTGCAGTATTGTTGCCATTACATTTTGGCCTGGAGATAATTCTTTTTGTTGTTGTTTTCTTTGCATTAAATCACTATAGCGTGATGATGGCTTTTTTTTGTTCTTTTGTCAAAAGACGGAATCCATCTTTGTCTAAAATTGCGATATTGATTCCATCGCCGGTTCCAATATTTCTGGTAATAGCTGCTTTGACAGCACGTAGTGCTATAATTTTAGCATCTTCAACACTTAGATTTTCTTGGTATTCTTCTTCCAAAAGACCATATGCTACAGGTGAGCCACTCCCGGTTGTAACAAAAGTTTTCTTTTCAACAGAACCAAACATGTCAATATTATACAAATCAGGTCCTGTTTTGTCGTAACCACCTACTAATATATCAGCAATGAATGGATAACCACGATTCTGATGAAAAATTAGTGAAGTGAGTCTAGTTAATGATTTGATAGGAATTGGTTCTTGTTTTTCTATTCTATGCAAGTTTGCATGATAACGTAGAATATCAGTAATGTTTTGGGCATCTGCTACTCCACCTGCCATAGTCATGCCAGCATGTTCATCAATTTTTTGGATTTTCATAGTGTTGTTATTTGCAATAAAATAACCTGCGCTAGCTCGCATATCAGCACATAGAATAACACCATCTTTGGCTTTGATTCCTACTGTGGTAGTTCCATGTAATATTTTTTCTTCAACGTTATTTGACAAAAAGACACCTATTAGAGATAATATCAAAGGCACAACACCCTTTTAAATAACTTTTTGTTGGTGGCAATTTGATAAACAGTGGTAAAAAATCAAGATCGTGCTCCCTCGCACACGATGGAGTTGCCAAGATTAATTGTGATAGGAGATAAAAATATCGATAAATTTGGCAGTTTTTTAAAATCGTTAAATAATCCAAAAAAAATATCGATCGTTTCTGGACCTCATGTAAAAAAATTGATTCAAAAAAAAATTGAAAGATCACTTAATTCTTCCAAAATAAGATTTGTTTGGCATCATGCAAAATTAAATGATGAAAAGTCTATTAAAAATACTCAAAACGATGTAAAGAAAGACAAAAATGATCTCATTATAGGAATTGGTGGAGGTCGCTCAGTTGATATAGCAAAAATGATTGCTTTTAATTTGAAAAAGCCTTTTGTTAGTATGCCTACTGCTGCATCCCATGATGGAATCGCTAGTCCTTTTGTCTCAGTAAGAGGAGATAAACCACATTCCTTTGTTGCAACTGCACCCCTAGGTGTGTTTGTTGACATTGATATTATAAAAAAAGCACCCAAGAGATTACTAGCTAGTGGATGTGGTGATTTAGTTGCAAATATCATTGCTGTTAGGGATTGGGAGCTAGGGCGTGATAAGACTGGTGAGTATTTTGGTAGATATTCAGCAAATCTTGCTTCGATGAGTGCAAAAATTTTAATGGAAAACTCTGCCGTTTATGCAAAAAAAGGACTAGATGTTAGAGTAGTTGTTGAAGCATTGATTAGTGCCGGTGTTGCGTCTTGTATTGCAGGAAGTAGTAGACCATGTTCAGGTGCTGAACATTTGTTTTCTCATGCTTTAGACCAACTTGCACCAGGTGTTGGACTTCATGGAGAAAAATGTGGTATTGGTGCAATAATGATTGCAAAACTACAAGGTCAAGATTGGAAAAAAATTGCTAAAACACTAAAAAATGTTGGAGCACCTACAACTGCAAAAAAAATTGGTTTAAAGCAAAAAACTTTAGCAAAAGCTTTGACAATGGCTCAAGAACTACGGCCTGAAAGATATACGATTTTAAAAGAAATCAATATGACGGAGGAAAAAGCAATCAAGCTCGCAAAAAGCACAAAGATAATTTAGATTAAGCTGCTTTTTGCTCTACTGGTTTTTCTTCTTTGGTGGATTTAGTTTCCTGTGGTTTTGAAGCAGGTTCCTTCTTTTTGTTAGAGTATGTTTCAATAAAGTGAATTTTTTCTAGATTAGGAACAAATTTGAAAATATCTGTCTGTACAAAGTGTTTAATTATTGCTAAACCATCTGCACGGAAAATTTCTTCAGGAACTGTGATATCAAGTGTTTTATCATTTTTTTTAAAAATAATTTTAGAGTCTTCTACTAGAATGTGTCTTTTCAAAATTCCCGTAATTTTATCTTCATCTGATTCTAATGATTTTACAACTTTGACATCATAAAGAATAGTTTTACCTGCAAATCTATGGTTATAATCTACTTGAACTCTTCCGGATCCAATAAATCGTACAATTCCTTTTTTCTGATCAATTTCTATCGAATCACCAACAGA
>JAZGIF010000150.1:0-2373 GCA_036481835.1 Nitrosopumilaceae archaeon | reverse complement strand
TCGCTTTACAAATTTTGGTTTTAGTTTATCATACATACCAAGCATGTCATGAATGACTAGAACTTGGCCATCACAGCACTTTCCAGAGCCAATGCCGATTGTAGGTACACTAACGCTATCAGAGATTATTTTTGCAACCTCATGACTTACCATTTCAAGAGCAATACTGAAAACTCCGGCTTCTTCAAGCGCTTTTGCATCATCAATTAGTTTTGTTGCTTCTTCTACAGTTTTACCTTGAACTCTATATCCTTGAGATAACATTGTAGTTTGTGGTTGTAATCCAATGTGTCCCATAACTGGAATCCCAGTTTCAACAATAGCTTTAATGGTTCCTGTCATTTCACTTCCTCCTTCAAGTTTTACAGTGTCAGCTCCTGCCTTAATCAAACGACCAGAATTTGCAATTGCATCTGAAATATTTGATTGATAAGACATGAAAGGTAAATCTCCTACAATCAATGCATTTTGTCTTGCTCTACTAACTGCTTGAGTAAATAACTCCATTTGTTCCATAGTAACAGGAATTGTATTGTCATAACCTAGCATTACCATGCCACCACTATCACCAACTAGCAGAATATCTACACTAGCTCTATCACAAAGTGATGCAATTGTATAGTCATATGCTGTAACTACCGAAATCTTTTTTCCAGATTTTTTCTTAGAAATAATATCTTTTACAGATTTATGCATTAGGTAACCTCTTTGCAAGATTTTTTTTAATTTCTAATATAGTATTTGCAAGATTTTTTTTGTTATTGAATTTGATTTTTTTATTATTAATTTGTTTTTTTGATAGCTTTTTTGAAACTCTCAGAAGCTCTTTCATTCCACGAATAACATTATCAACGATTGTAATGTCAGCTGTTTGAGCAGTTCGGGACAAGGGATTAAGATCAAATGTTATCACTCTTTTTCTCATTTTTTTAAGAGCTAGTGTACGGTCTCCATCTTCTAATGGGACTAAAACTACATCTGCTTGAAAAATTCCATCCTTGTCTACAACACGTCTTGCACTATCTAGACTCAAAATCCTTTTTGAAGAATTACTATTTATGCCTAAAATATGCCTAGCACCATGTTTTTTTAGAATTTTTACAATGCTGTTTTTCCTTTTTTCATTCGTATAGAACAAATTTACTTCTAGTTTTGCATTTACTACCTTTGCAAGTTGTACTATTTCCCGTGAACATAACGCTGCTATGTTTCCATTTATTGATATTACAGGTGATTTTGCAGAAAGAAGTGTTAATGCTGCAGCTTTAATTGCATTTTTGGCTGTGGGTAAAGTTTTTTCTCCTAGAAGATAATCAAAAGTTTCTCCTCTACCATGCGCCATTAAACCTTCTTTAGCAACAAGACCATGATCAAATCCTTCTACTAACCTTTCTCTAATTTGTAGAGATTTAGCACGTGGATGACTTTTTGGAATTAGAGACATACTTTTCAAAGAAAATTAGAAATCTTATTGTGTTAATCTTGCACCGACATTATCTATTTTAGATTTTATAATAATGCCGTCTTGATATTTTTTCAAAATTTCTATCACTTTATTTTCCATTTGAGTTGGAATCAGGGTAAAAATGGTTTCACCAAACAAGGCTACACCACATTTTATTCCATTCTCTTGGAATTCATTTATTACTTGTTTCATTCTTGGGGAAATTATATTTACATAATTTGCAAACTTGAGTGACATATCTTGAAACTCTATACAATTTTTTGACTCAACAAGCTTTTTGACCATCTTTCCACCCAAGCCATTAATTGAAGACATTCTTTCAGTGAGGAATTGTTTAGTTGAAACGGGCGAAAAGCAAATCAATATTACAGTAGATGAATCGGTATCCATTTTTTGTACTAAACCTATTCCAGGAGCACCGGCTTTGGTTCTGATTTCAAATCCACCATGATAAGATCCTAAAACATCACCAAGACCTGTTTGGCATTTTATTTCAGCATTATGTGCAATTTGTCCAACTTGAGTTCTAGAAAGTTTCGTATGAAGTGCTTGATTTAATGCAATAGAAAGAGATAGTGCAACAGCACCACTACATCCTAATCCATAACCCACTGGAATAGAAATGTCATGGTGAACTTCGACGAAAAATTCTTCTTTAACAAGTTTAAGAAATTGTTTTATTACAAATTCAGAAACTTGAATATTTTCTGATTTATAACCAGAAATAGTTAGTTGAAAATTAGAATCACTTTTATTGATTTTTGGTCTAGCTCTAACACTAGTTGTAACTCCCTCTAGTATCGAAAAACCAGCTCCTAATGAGCCGTTTAGTTCAGGATTTTTTTTGTTATCTAACTCAGCTTTGAAGAATCCAGTAACATGTGCAGGACAAAATGCTTCCCCTCTCA
>JAZGIF010000149.1:0-6634 GCA_036481835.1 Nitrosopumilaceae archaeon | reverse complement strand
ATTAAAATTTTGACAGATAAGATGCCACTTACAAATGATGTAAAGTTAAAAGAAATTGCAGTAGCAACACAAAATTATTCAGGAGCCGATCTTGCTGCTCTTTGTAGAGAGGCTGCAGTTCATGCAATGCAAAATAACTCAAACAAGATAACTAGCGCAAATTTTGCATCCGGATTAAAGAAGGTCAAACCTTCAATTACGAAAGAAGTTGACCAGTGGTATAACACCCTCAAAGAAAGTATTTCAAATGTTGTTCCAAAAACAATAGACAAGACATTTTACGGTTAAAAATGATTAATGCACCTCTTAGAAATTTGGCATATGAAAAGATTAAAGAAACTAGTTCACTGACTGATGGTGAACTTTCAAAAAAATTAACCAAAGAAGGAGTTATCATTGCAGAAGACAGATTCAATAAATTACTTTTGGATTTGGAGATAATGGGTTTGATCAAAGTATCTTGGCTTACAAAGGATACAAGACGTATTGAGGCAATTATCATACAAAAAGAAACAGATGAAATTGAATCACAAAATAAAGAAATGATGGAAAAAGACTACGAAGCCAGTTTTCCTGGTACAGAAAACGGTCAATAATTTATTAATTTAAAATCTAAAGTGAAAAGCTGCATCTAATGCAATTGCCATAAAAATTATTGTAAGATAAGGGGCAGTAACTTTGTATGCTTTCCAAGCAAATTCAGATGTTGGATTTTTAGTTAATTTATAATGATATACAAGCATCAATGTTCCTGAAACTGCGGCTATTATTAGATATACAATTCCTAGTCCAAATGCATACAAAGCAAGAGAATATGGAAGAAGGATTGCAGTGTTTACCAAAATATATTTTGATGTCTTTTGCATGCCAATCACTACTGGAAGCATCGGAACTTTCGCTTCTGCATAATCGTCTCTTATTTTCATAGCAAGACACCAAAAGTGAGATGGGGTCCACACAAAAACAAGGAACCCTACTAAAAATCCTAAAATATCCATTGAACCAGTAGCTGCAGACCAACCTGCCATCGAAGCTGCACTACCAGCAAAACCTCCAATAACTATATTCGAAGCATTAAGACGCTTTAACCAAATTGTGTAAATTACCACGTAAAAAAAGATCCCAAGTGCGATGAAAAATGTTGATACTAAATTCAAAGTAAAGGCTGCATAAATTACAGAAGCTGCACTTACAATCAAACCGTAAAGTAAAACATTTTTTGCTTTCATTCTACCGGAAGGAATTGGTCTGGTACTAGTTCGTTTCATCATCGGATCAATGTCTTTGTCATAATAATGGTTCAATGCACTAGAACCAGCAGATGCTAATGTTCCTGCAACGATAATGTGTAACAGGTCTACATAATCAAGTCCTGGACCGATTAATTTGCTGGCAGCATACATTGATGTAACTGCAGTAATTACAAGTAAAATTATGATCCTGGGTTTTGAAATTTCTATTACTTCTTTTAGTCCCAATTCGTTTAAACGGCTTTTTATAAGGATTTAATTTCTTCGACTTGATAATAGTCAGTTTCAAAAGAATTAAGTATCTAACACCGTTCAGCTAACACAAATGAGTAACTGGGACCTCATGATGCCGGGTATGGGACTAACAGCAATAGGGTTGGCCGGCGTGATCATTTCTTATGCTGGAATTGCTCACACATTCATTGATGGTATGCATGCATTAACTGGTCTTACCATGTTCTTTGGTTTAATTTTCTTAGCAGCAGGAATTTTAGAAGGGGGAGTTTCAACTTCCAATAAAGCCAAAGCAACGACTTTGGTTATCATTGGAATCTCACTTTCATTTGCAATGGTTGCACTTGTATCTAGTACCATTTCATCTTTACCAGTATTTGCTGGAATAATGTTGATTTTAGTATTTCCTGCAATTATAATTGCATATGTATCAATGAAACATCCAACTTATGCTAAAGCAATTTCTGTAATTATTATTTTAGCTGCTGTAACTGGAATTGCAGCTTATGTAGCTTTTGGACTTGTAGGTCCTTCTCCATATCTAATATCAGAACAAGTAACAGAAGAAATTGAAAAAGTCATTGAGGAGATTTCTCCAACTGCACCAAGATTTTTAATTTCAACTTTAGCTGGTTCTTCAGTAGAAGGTGCACCTGATTTTGAGCCAGATGTTGCTAGAGTGCCACAAGGACACGTAATTGAATGGACAAACGATGATGACTTACTTCATACAGTTACAAGTTCACTTGACTTTGGAGAAACTTTTGATTCTGGAATGTTAAACGCTGGGGATAATTACTTGTTAGATACATCAGACCTCGCACTAGGTGAGTACGAATACATGTGTATTGTTCATCCCTGGATGGTTGCCACCATAATTGTTGAAGAAGCCAAAGAACCTGTTCAAGTCGAAGTTTCAATGGCTGAGGGATCAGGCATTCAGCAAATAGGTCAGATATACTATGATCCAGAAGTTATCACAGTATCAATTGGTACAACTATACTATGGGAAAATAATGATATTACAATACATACTGTTACAAGTGGTACCCCAGACGAAGGCCCATCAGGAATATTTGATTCAGGAATTGTAGAAGCTGGCTCTTCATTTGAATATACTTTTAATTCTGAAGGGACAGTTGATTATTACTGTATAGTACATCCATGGATGATAGGTACAGTAACTGCTGAATAAGTATTGCAATTAGTTCTTACAGAATCTCATAGGAATATTCTATCTAAACTATCAAAAGACCTAAGTCCAAACGAATCATGTGCTATACTATTTGGAAAAACTGAAAACGACAAGTTGGTAGTTCAAGAGATTTACATAGCTGATAACAAAGAAGAGTCTCCAGTAAATTTTACAATTTCCAATGAGCAATTGATACAAGGTTATCAAGAAGCTGAAAAGAAAAATCTTGAAGTAATTGGTATTTTTCATTCCCATCCTAGTTCAGAACCATATCCATCCGAAACTGACAAAAAATTCATGAAAATCAATCCTGTGACATGGGTAATATTTTCATGCCTTACAAACAATTTCAAAGCTTACATTCTAGAATCAGATATAAATGAAATTCCAGTTGTCACATAGATTTTGATTAAGATTTTCTAAATGTAACTTTCATTCCATTTTGTAGTTTTGATAGAATTTTTTTATCTGCATTTTTTATTGTACCAATGATGTTGACTGGTGAGTATGGTTTTATTTCACCTTTGTTTCCGATTGGGGTTGGGCCAAAAAATAGACATATAGCTTTACCAGTTGGCCAGTAAGCTACATCATTTAGTTGAACCAAAGGTTTTGCATTCTCAGAACCAATTTTAATTGGAGATTCATCAGTGTAGATTTCCTCCCCCCATAAATTGACACCTACACTAAATGGTAAATTTTCTAGAAACGATTTGACGGTTTTAGGAGATTTAGACTCATCCAATTCTAAAGTTATGTTTTCTTGGCTTGGAATTTCAACTAAAACCTTATGTTTCACGATTGAATTAGTTTCTTGAAATAAATATCCCTTCCTTTTCATAGATATCATGGAAATACATGTTTACGACACCTATGTCAAAGCTGCAGATGGCCACACTATGCATTTTGATGTAATAACTAAAGAAAAAGATCACGACAAAGCTATAGAATTTGCAAAGAAATGGTTATCCTCAGTAGGTGAGGAAAATTCAAAAATCACTACAGAGGAGTGCCAGTTTTGCCACTCACAAGGTGCTCCAGAACCCGTTTCAGATGCAATCGAAAAAGACGGATACTTTATACAAAAAATGGAAGGCTGTCCTTAATCAGTTTAATATTCTACAAGGGAAGCTTTACAAACTTTTTTTATACATACAATTTTTTTGTTATTTATGGAAAAACATCCTTATTCCAGATTAACTGTTGAGGGAGACAAGAAGACAAAATGGCTTTGTGGATGCTTTCTGACAGTTGATGGATTTTTCAAATTCTGTTCAGAACATAATGCTCCACTTGAAAAAGCTATCAAATCTCAAATCGATGAACTTGATATGACAATTCTTCTTGAAGATAAAAAATCTGATTAAAGTACTATTATCGATACAAAGGCAGACACAAAGACAATTGCCACCGTGTTTAATAATTTTATTACAGTATTGAGGGCAGGTCCAGCAGTATCTTTGTATGGATCACCTATAATGTCACCAACAACTGCGACCTTGTGTTCCTCACTTCCCTTTTTACCTTTCATTTCAATAAGCTTTTTGGCATTATCCCAAGCACCACCAGTATTTGCAAGATGAAATGCTAGAAATATTCCAGATACAACTGCTCCCATCAAAAGTCCTGCCACAGCAGGTGGTCCTAATATAACACCAAGAACTATTGGGGCAATAATTGGAATAATTGCTGTTTTCCAAAGTTCCTTAATTGATGCAACAGTGGCAATATCTACACATTTAGCATAATCTGGTTTTGATTTTCCTGTAAGAATTTCAGGATCACTCTTAAACTGTCTCCTTACTTCATCTACAAGTATAGATGCAGCTCTTGAAACGCCACTAATTAACTGTCCCGTAATAATGAAAGGTATTACCCCACCAACTAAAAGACCAATTACAACTGAAGGGTTTGATAGACTATAATCAAAAACTTGATGAAAAACTTCGGCAGCCTCAAATTGAAATGCCTGTATCATAGCTAAAGCTGCAAGACCTGCACTAGCTATTGCAAAACCTTTTGTTATTGCTTTTGTGGTGTTGCCTACTGCATCTATTTGGTCAGTAACTTTTCGGTTTTCCTCACCCATTCCAGTCATCTCTACTATACCTCCTGCATTATCTGCGATGGGACCAAATGCATCTATACTCAAAACAATTCCTGCAAGGCTCAACATAGCCATAGCAGTTAAGGAGGTTCCAAATATTCCATAAAGCAATGCTTGTGATGGGTCTGGCGCTGCAGCAGACGATATTGCAAATGAGATAATTATTGCAACTACTAATGCAATCATAAAAGGACCAGTTGATTGCATTCCCTTAATAATTCCCATCAATGTAAGTGATGCATAACCCCACTTTGCAGAATCTGCAATTTCTTTCACAGGTTTGTATTTGATGTTTGTATAATGATCAGTAATTTTTTGTATCACAGGTACGAGTATTACTCCAATTACGGTTGCTCCAAATAATGAATATGCGATAGTTGTTTGACCTAGATAGAAGTATGTAAAAACAAAGTTTAGAACAATTGCTATTGTTGCAGAAATATAAAATGCTCTGTTTAGTGGTTTCATAACATCAGTGATGTTCCTTGATCCAACCGTAGCAGCACCAATTATTGATGCAATAATTCCTGAAGCCCCAATTAAAATTGGATATAGGAAGTTTTCTGGTGCTGCGATTAATGCAGCAATAAGTAAGGAAGCAAGCATAGTAATGATATACGATTCATAAACATCAGAGCCCATTCCTGCTGCGTCACCTACATTGTCCCCTACGTTATCAGCTATAGTAGCTGGATTTCGAGGATCATCTTCCGGGATATTTGCCTCTACTTTTCCAACAAGGTCAGCTGCCATATCTGCTGCTTTAGTGTAAATTCCTCCACCAATTCTTATGAACAATGCAATTAGACTAGCACCAATGCCTACTCCAGCTATAGTGATTGGATCAGGAAATACAAGGTAAAGCAGTGTTATTGCTAGTAAAGCCATTGCTGGAACTGCAAGCCCAACAGTAGCTCCACCCCTAAATGCAAGGGCAAAAGTTTTTCCAAGCCCACTACCACTTAGGTTTGCTGCTCGAACAGCAGCCTTTACAGTAATTTTTAAAGAAATCAATCCAGCAATTGCAGAAAGGGCAGCGCCCACTGCAAAAGCAATACCATTTGAAAATTGAAAGAAAAAACCAATAATTACTGATAATCCAATTGCAATTGGGATAATTATTTTCATTTCTCTTTTGAGAAATGCTGCAGCCCCTAGTCGAACTGCCTCAGAAATTTCCATCATTTCTTTTGTACCTGGATTTTGTTTTGAAACCCATACAGCAAAAACAGCTGCGACGGCAAAAGAGGCAATGGCAGCTCCTATTGGCAGAAGCTCTTGAATTTCCATTACACCTGCATGCCTAATGGTGGGAAATATAAATCATTGAGAAAAAATTGATTGATTTTTTATTTTCTTTTTTTGTATGGAGGAAATGTTTTACCTCGAAGGCCTTGTCTGAGAAGTTTGTTAAATCGTCGTCCATGGCTGAGGTATGGAAAACGCATATGGATCAATTCATGAACAATGGTATTTTCTAACAATTTTTCAGTAGGAATTTTTCTTACATTAATGAAAATTAAATTCTCAGGAATGTAAGACACGCCATAATATTTGTAGGCTGATGTTCGCCTTCCTTCAGTCATTTCCTTTGGCATATCAAGAACTTCTTTGGTTGTTAGTAAAACCTTAGGTTCAGTAATAGAAAATCTATTACAATAAATTCCAACTTTTTCTAAAATTTCTAGTTTAAATTCGTCATCAAGTTTCATACGAATTAATTCTTAGATCATGGTAAATCAACCAATGTCAATTCTTGCTTCAAATTTGGTTTATTTTGGTTTGTTCAAAATTGAATTGATAGGGTCAGAGTTTTAGTAGTGTAATCATTTTTCATACAGCCACCGT
>JAZGIF010000148.1:0-3076 GCA_036481835.1 Nitrosopumilaceae archaeon | reverse complement strand
CTCAAGAGAAGGTTGAAAGTAAAACCCCTAGTCCTGAGGTTGAGAATTCTTCTACAAAACAATCACAAGATTAAGCTTATCTGTAGATATCTCATATTATGAATTAGAAAAGACATGTGTTCAATAATTGGCTATTATGGTGATAATTCTGCCGCGCCGATTCTTGTAAAAGGATTGAAGCGGATGGAATACAGGGGTTATGATAGTGTAGGTGTAGCTACCAAGTTTGAAAACAAAATAGAGGTCAAAAAAGGAATTGGTAAAGTTTCTGAAGTGAATAAGACCTTCCAACTCGATAAATTACCGGGAAAAATAGGGATAGGCCATACCAGATGGGCAACACATGGAAAAGTAACTGATTCTAATGCCCATCCCCACCCGAGTAATTCTGGAAAGATCGCAATAGTTCACAACGGGATTATAGAAAATTTCCAAGAGTTAAAAAAAAAATTAGAAGAAGATGGCTATACCTTCAAAAGTGAGACAGATAGCGAAGTTATTGCGAATTTAATCCAACAAAACTTTGAACAAACTTCTGATGTTAAAGAAACCATTGGAAAAACAGTTTCCAAGTTAAAAGGACATTTTGCTTTTGTTGCAATGTTTGAAAATGGTGTTTTGGCTGCTGCACGATATCATGAACCAATGATTATTGGAGTTGGAAAAAAGGAATATTTTTTGTCAAGTGATGTACTTGGTTTCATTGAACAAACTGATGATGCAATTTACATTGATAACGGAAACTTTGTTTTATTAGATTCTTCAGGAATTCAAATTTATGATTTTGAAGGTTCCCCAGTAAAACACCAAATTACTAAAGTTTCAAAAGAATTTGCAGATGCATACAAAGGGGACTATGCACATTTTACACTAAAAGAGATTTCAGAACAACCTGATTCTATACTAAACGCTGGAAAAAATACAACCGATGCGATTGAGCAAGCAACAGACTTTATCAGACATGCAAAAACATTGTACATTACTGGCAGTGGCACTAGCTACAATGCAGCTTTGGTAGCAAAGTATTTGATGTCAAAATATGCAAAAATAAAACTAGAAACAATAATTTCAAGTGAACTTATTACCTTACCTGATTCTATAGAACCAAATTCAATTCTTATTGCTATTTCTCAAAGTGGAGAAAGTGCTGATGTGCTAGAAGCCGTAAATATTGCAAAAAAATCAAATGCTAAAATTCTCTCAATAGTAAATATGTTAACCTCGTCACTTGTCCAAGAATCTTCTCTAGTAATGGGAATGAATTGTGGTCCAGAAATAGGAGTAGCTGCAACAAAAAGTTTTACATCTCAACTAGCTATACTTTATCAAATTACTGAAAGTTTGTGTGATGGGTGTATTGGAGTAGATTTCAACAAAGTTTCTCAAGATATTTCAAAAATTCTTTCTGATCATTCATCGATTCAAAAAATAGCTAAAAAATTGAAAGATGTTTCTGACATTTACATTTTGGGAAGAGGAATTCATTATCCCATCGCTTCAGAAGCCGCCTTAAAACTAAAAGAGCTTACTTACATTCATGCCGAAGGCATACCAGGAGGAGAATTAAAACATGGTCCATTAGCCCTTATGGATTCAAATGTTTACGTCATCATAATCAATCCTAATGATTCAACTTACAATGATACTATTACCAGTGCGAGTGAAATAAAGGCAAGAGGTGCAAAAATTATAGGAATTTCTGATAAAAATAATGATGTGTACGACCATTGGATTGAAATTCCTTCAGTTCAAGAACCAATTTTTCCAATTATTGAGATAATTCCGATTCAGTTGTTGGCATATTATTCAGCACTAGAAAAAGATACAGATCCGGACTATCCTAGAAACCTAGCTAAGTCTGTGACTGTGAAGTAAGAACTCTCTGATACTCTTTTTCTGTAAGTGAAAGTAATTCTTCAGATTTTATTCCAATTTTTAACATTGCAGAAATCATACAACCACCCGCCCCTGCACCTTCTTTAACAAATCCTTCAGAGAATGATTTTAAACCTTTGATTTGTGAATTTTCTAATTTAGGTGTAGCAACCAATATTGGAATGTCTGCAATTTTTTTTATGACATCTAAAAAATTTGCAGTTTTATCATCAACTATGTATGATGTAGTTCCAATAGCAATATTTTTTTCATTAAATCCTGTTGCATGTCCAAAAGCTAATACTGCACCCATTTGAGTTCCACCAGCTAAAATAACATTTGTGATTTGTGAAGCAGAACTTAGCATTCCTGCTACAATTGGAATCATAGGGTCGCCCAAATTAGCAATTACATCATATGCATCATTTGATTTAGACCTACTAATAGCTCGCTCAACGATTTGGTTTTTGAGCTCAACTGGATTTTCAGGTTTGCTAGAGCTTACTTTGGCATCTATGTCAAATCCTTTCATTACAGCTAAAGCAGTTGTAGTTCCACCTGGAATGCTTTCACCAATTACTAAACAATCAGTTACTGAAGCAAGTGTTCTTCCAATCATTCTTCCATAATCAACAGCGCGTAGAACAAAAAAACGATCCATTGCAGGTTCTTTTGAAATGTTTTTTCCTGGTTCAAGTCCTGTTTCAAAATATGGAACTTCTGGTAGAATTTTACTTCCAGCATTTACTACAACATGAGGAATACTAGCTGTTTCAAGGGCAACTTTGGTAAGAAGTGCGGGAGTAGGTTTTCCATCAGGGGTCATTGGAATAGTATCGATGCACTTACAATAGCCATAATGAAGGAATTCTGCATCTGCAGCAGGCGTAAATTTTATAAAATCAAGATTAGCGCCAGCAATAGTTATGTCAGGAATTTCACAAGTTTCTGTATACGATATTACGAAAGAAAAAAGAAATTTCTTTTTTTCTATAGATTCGATAAATTTTTGGCCTTGTTCTATATTTCCTAGAATTCGAATATCGGTCACAGATTAGTCACTGTCCCATTAACTCGACAAATTCTTCTTCAGTTCTTTTTTGCATTACAAAATTTGTTTGTTTTTCATTACCAATTGTTGAAGAAGGAGTAGAACCATAATTATGACCAGAATATAGTATCAAATCATCATCAAGTTTTG
>JAZGIF010000147.1:0-2205 GCA_036481835.1 Nitrosopumilaceae archaeon | reverse complement strand
TTGTGTAAAGGAACGAAGCTGTGACATATTTCTAGAACTGCGTAAACTAGAATTGTTTCCAAGTATGTATTGTCTCGATTTCTTGTCATAAACAATATTGCTAACAGATCTGCTCGGTACAGAAAATTTTGGAAATTGTCCATTTTCAATGTCAGTATACACCTCATCACCTTTACTTTTTAATAGATTAACAAGAGATTTCCATTTCTCTTCAGAAGACTTTGTTGATGATTTAGGCTTCTGTTTCGACAACCTTTACCTCCTCTAGCATTTTTTGATAATTGAGTTGTTTCTTCTTTCCAGACAGTTCTGTGCAGAATTGTGCAATCAACGGAATATATTTTGAATAAAGGTTTGCACGTTTTTTTGCCATTTCTGCTTGTCCTTTTTTAGACATGTATGAAGATAACTTTCTTGACAAAAATTGTAATGCAAGTCTTAGTTCTCTCTCTATTTCAGGCCGATCAGCCACATTTTCTTTTCCTACCGTCTTATATGGAATTCTAGTTGAACAAATATGTGATACAATGACTAAAGGAGGATCATTTTTTACTTTGTATCGACCCCAGTCAGTATCATTTACGACTTTTAAGACAACATCACTACCTTCATCATAAAGAAGTGGGATTCTATTTGCGAATCTGTAAACGTTTGGACCGTTAGATGGAATTTCTCCTCCGTATGCAATTCCCATCTCAATTACGAAAGGAAACCCAGAGTATGCCGAGGCTCTTCGTTGTACTACAGCTAAAAAGTCTGGATTAAAAAAACTTTTAATTCCTTTTTCAAAAGGTGTTTCTCCTAATGGAGCAAGACAACTTGGATCAGGAGACAAAAAGTCAGTGTATTTTTGCAGAGAATCACTGAGCTTAACAAGTTCTTGATTAGTCATCGTTCCTAGTCTTTTTTCTGGTTTAAAACCAGCAAAATTTACAAACTTTTCTGCAGTTGTTCGACCAACTCTTTGGAATCGTTTTGTAAGAAATGTAACCAACATTTCTCCTTGAACAGTATTTGTTAGTTGTTTATAGTAATCACTTTCAGGATCCATATCAATTTCAAATGATTTTGATTCTCCAAAATCCCAGTAAGTCAATTTTTTATTTGCTACATCAATGGAATCAATGCGAATTTTGCTTAGCTTATCAAAGTCCATTTTTAAAAAGGACATCGTTGCTAATACAACTCTAACTGGTCTTGTTAGAGTTGACCATTTTCTTTTTGTTTTTTCCATAATTCCATCAAAGTTTAGATCCTTTTTTTTCAAACCTAGCTCTGATCTAACCTTTTCTATAGTTTTATTATCAACAGTTGGAATCTGAAATTCTGAATCCCGTGACATTCGTTTAATTGTTTCAACATCGATTCCATATGGATGTGGACGTATGATTGAAGGTGGGGGCGGCATAGTTCGTACAATTTTTGTATATCGAAATTTTTCTCCTTTGGGATCATCAAAAGTGATAGTAGCATAAGGTGTGATCAAAGATGTTTGATAAACATAATCTCTAATTTTTGATCCTGCCTTAGAATAATCACCCTCAAGGGTAATACTCACAGACAAACCAGTTTTTGAAACTTCCTTTGTTTGGTGTTTAAGAATTACTGGTTTGTTTTTTTGTATATCTAATAATAATTCATATTCATCTTGTGTTTGTCCGTCGTAGGAACTTTTCACATTTACTGGTTTGTTAGTTGTAATTTGTCCATAAAGAATGGCCATAGTAGCTCCAAGTCCAAACATTCCTCGTGCCTGCTTTAGTCCAAATTTTGAACCATATAATACAGTTCCAAAGGCTAATGGGACATATTTGGATTCAATACCTGGCCCATTATCTTTTACAGTGAGTATGTATGGTTTAGGATCAGGTTTTTCGGGATCTACTGCCTTTATAGATAAATGTACATCAGGTAAAATTCCCTTTTGATCACATGCATCAAGAGAATTTTCAATAAATTCTCGAACAGCAGTATATAATGACCTTGTTGGATTGCTAAAACCTGCCAAATCACGATTTCGATAAAAAAATTCACTAGGTGAAATTTGATTAAATGATTCTTGGTTAGAAGACATCTTGATCTTCCCACAATTTTGCTCGTTCCATTTTGTCTCTTCTTCGAGCTGCTTCAAGTTTACTGTAAACGGAACCATGCATGCTACCACTTGAAAGTGACATGATAGCTTGTACTGCAAGTTTTAATTGC
>JAZGIF010000146.1:0-2315 GCA_036481835.1 Nitrosopumilaceae archaeon | reverse complement strand
TAAATCTGGGTCAGCTTTTTCTTCTTTGTTCATACTTTGAATAATGTATCTCCATTTTTCTACTCTTCCTTCAACCTGATCAAGTTGATCTTCTTTAACCATTCCAGAAAGACCTGGCATATTATCCAAAAAACCTCGAAGTGAACCAACTTTTGTTACTTCTTCAAGTTGATAATAGAAGTCATCCATATTCATTTTACCACTTGAAATTCGTTTAAGACGGACATCATCAGCTTCGCCCTCTAATCTTTTTGCAAGATCTAAAAGAGCTTGAATGTCTCCCATTCCTAAAAGTCGTCCAACAAACCTAGTGGGGGAAAATTTTTCAAGGTCATCAATTCTTTCGCCAGTACCCACATACATGATTTGAGATCCAGTTGCGGCAGAAGCTGCAATTGCACCTCCACCTTTTGCAGAGCTATCAAGTTTTGTAATTACTATTCCACCTACAGGAATTGTTTTGTGAAAAGCTTCTGCTTGAGAAAAGCATTGTTGTCCAATAGTTCCATCAATAACTAACAAAGCAAGATCAGGTTCGGCAACTTTGTTAATTTGCTTCATTTCGTCCAAAAGAGTTTTTTCTTCTTTATGCCGGCCTGCAGTATCAATTAATATTATATCTAAATCGGAATTTACAAAATGTTTGATTCCGTTTTTTACAATTTGAGGAGAATCTTTAGTTTTTTCCTCACCATAAACCTCAACATTTGCTTTTTCACACATTGTTTTTAGCTGTGTTAATGCTCCTGGTCTGAAGGTATCAGCACCAACCACACCTACTTTGTAGCCTTGTTTTGTCAAAAATTTGGAAAGTTTAGCAGTAATTGTGGTTTTTCCGCTTCCCTGAATGCCCAACAAAAGTACTTTGTTTTGCTTGCCTGCTTTGAAAGAAAATTCAGTTTCGTTGCCTAGAAGTTTTGCAAGCTCATCGTAGAGAATCTTTACGATATGATCTTTTCTTGATAAACCAGGTGGAGGAGTTTCATTAAGAGACCTTTCTTCCAAATTTTTTGTAATCTCTAGTACTAATTTTACATTAACATCCGATTGCAACAAGGCACGCTGAACATCTTTAGATAGTTCTTTGATTAGCTCTTCATCCACTCCTGAAGAGCTTACAATTTTCTTAATTGCTGCACGTAGATTATTTTTTAGGTTATCGAGCATTATTATCTAATTTTGCCTCCAGTATTTCAAATCTTCCTCTGTATCCATCCCAGATTTTCTTTGATTTTTCAATTTTAATTGGTTGTGAAAACAAAGGACAATCAATCACAAAAGTTTCTGCCTCCCCACCTTCAAAACTTAGATTAAAACCGTGTTTTTGAGATAATTTTTCCAAGGTTTCTAAATCTTGTTTTGTAACTTCTTTGCCGAGCCATGAATCATCAAGTCCTCCTGAGGTAACACTAATAATGATAAATCGAAATTTTGATTCCAATAATTTTTTCATATACTCTTTTTGATTTTTTTTCCACAGTGGTGAAATTAAAGTAATCCCAAGAGTTTTTGAAACATGTTCAAATCGTTTTTTTTGATATTCGCTTAATATTCCACCGTGAACAATTCCTTCTATACCAAAATTTTCTTTAGCTTGAATCAAAATTTCTTTTAAAGTATTTACTTCTGCATTAGGATTTGTAGAATCAACTTTGATTGAAATTTGGGGAATATTCATTGATTGTGACTGTAATTTTGTAAATTGGATGTTTGGATAATGTAACAATTCACTTTCATAGGACATTGGAAAAATAGTTGCAACGCATACAATTTGGTGACCTTCCATCTTGACTTTATAGATAGAATAAGTACTATCCTTTCCACCAGAAAATAATACTACGACTTTCACTATAGTAATTTTAGAAAAGCTCTATTTCATGTTTTGATTGTTTACAAATGAAAAGCCGTGGATGCTTCAAAACTCATAATCTTCATCAAAAATCAGATGGCTTTTCCACTCATCATCAGCATCCAGAGTTGGATTTAATTCGCATTATTTTAGTGATGATTTGTTGTATGGTTCCTTTATAACGCATTATCTATGAATGGTGTCCCAACAACAGCATTCATCCCATGTACAGTTGGGACATTCTTTGGGAGAATTGCTCTCTTTGCAGTAAGCAGGAAGACAACCACAATCAGCACATTTGATATTCATTTCACACCACCAATAATAGCCCTTAAACAGTTTAAAATTATTTTACCAAATTAAAAAAAGAAAAAAGTCTAATTGACAGCGATATTACTGTCAATATAGGATTTAATTTTGTCTTTAGAGGCGGCTCCTGCTTGCTGAGCAATTACCTTCCCGTTTT
>JAZGIF010000145.1:0-2414 GCA_036481835.1 Nitrosopumilaceae archaeon | reverse complement strand
GTAAGCAACTTGATTGGTTTACCATTTGCTTTCACAAACAAAATTGGCTCTGCAAATAAAATTCTCAGATATGTTGCAGGAGGGGCAAGTTTGCTTATAGGTGCAAATATTGTTTATGAAATAGGCATAGTCGAAAATCTTTTTGGGATCTAAAATAAGAATTGGATAAAGATGTCAATTAATGTATACGTGGATGGTGCAGGTGGAGAAAATTCTGGTTATGGATTTTATGTTAAAGAAACCGGGGATTCTTTTTACGAAAAAAAACCAAATATAACAAATAATCAAGCAGAATATCTTGCAATAATTTCTGCATTAAAAAAATTTGCAGAATCACCAGACGAAATTACAATTTTTAGTGATTCAAAAAATACTGTATGTCAACTAAATCATGAATACGCCATCAATAATGAGCAGCTAAGAACTCTTGCAAGAGAAGCATGGAATCTAATTGCAAAAAACTCTAAAATAAAAATCACGTGGATTCCTAGAAAAGAAAATCTTGCAGGTAAAATGCTCGGTAGTTAATCAAAATTTTAATAATTTTTTGTTCCAAATTCAACTTTCATGAAAGCTTTATTATAGAAATTACTTTGATCAATGTTCATTAAAATGGCTGAATCTGTTTTTCTTTCTCCAAAATCTATCGCAATCATTGGGGCTTCTGACAAAAGAGGCAGTGTCGGACGAACCATTACTTCAAACATTATGAATGGATTCAAAGGAACGGTTTTTCCTATCAGTCCATCAAGACCAGAAGTCTTCTACAAAAAAGCGTACAAATCTGTTCTTGATGTACCAAAACCAATTGACCTTGCAGTGATTGTAACAAAAAATACCATTGTACCAATAGTTTTGGAAGAGTGTGGTAAGAAAAAAGTAAAAGGAGCAATTGTTATCACTGCAGGATTTAAGGAAGTAGATGAAGAAGGAGCAAAATTAGAACAGCGTCTTAAAGATATAGCAAAAAAATACAATATCAAGATTATTGGTCCAAACTGTCTTGGAGTAATGAATCTTGATCCCAAAACAATGATGAATTCAACATTCCTAAAAATTACACCAAAGTCTGGTCAAATTGCTCTAGTATCCCAAAGCGGTGCAATATGTGCAGCACTTTGTGAAGATGCCAGTGCACAAGGCATTGGTTTCTCCGCTGTAGTAAGTATGGGAAACAAAGCTGCAATGAGTGAAATTGATATTCTAAATATGTTAGCTAATCATAAACAGACCAAAGTCATCGTAATGTATCTTGAAGATATGGGTGATGGTCAAGAATTTCTAAAAGTTTGTAAAAACATTACAAGGAAATTAAAAAAACCTGTTCTAGTTCTAAAATCTGGTCGAAGTCCAGAAGGTGCTAAAGCTGCAATGTCTCATACAGGAGCTCTTATGGGTTCAGATGACATCTATGATGCAGTACTACACCACTCTGGTGCAATCCGAGTAGATACAATGGAAGAACTATTTGATTATGCAACAGCATTTTCTAAACAACCTCGTCCTACTAAGGGTGGTCTAGTAATTGTCTCAAACGCAGGAGGCCCAGCTATCATTTCAACTGATGTATGTTCAAAACTTGGAATCACAATGGCAAAAATTGATAGTATTAGACCAAAGATTAATGCAGTAATTCCACCATGGGGAAGCTCAAGAAATCCCGTTGATATTGTTGGAGATGCAGATTTTAATCGATTCAACAACGTTTTGGATCATGTTTTGACTCATCCAAATGTTGGTTCTGTTATCACTATGTGTACTCCATCTGGAACTCTTGATTATGATAAACTAGCTGAAGTAATTGTAGCAATGTCAAAAAAATACAAAAAAACAATGCTCGCAAGTTTAATGGGGTTAGATGAAGGAATCACTAATCGTGAAATTCTTGCTGCTGGAGAAATTCCATATTATACTTACGCAGAGGGGGCCATTAGGACACTCCATGCTATGCTCAGATTTGAAAAATGGACTAGAGTTTCATCAGGAAAGATTTCGAAATTAAAAGTTAACAAACCAAAAGCAAAGACAATTTTTGATAAAGTCAAGAGAGAAGGAAGACCTAATCTTCTTGAAGAAGAAGGCCTTGAAGTTTTACGAGCTTATGGATTCCCATTACCAAAGAGTACTCTAGCTAAAACAGAAAATGATGCAGTAAAAACTGCAAAGAAAATTGGTTATCCTGTGGTTATGAAGATTGCCTCACCACAAATTATTCACAAATCTGATGCAGGTGGTGTAAAAGTTAATCTAAAAAATGACAACGAAGTAAAAGTAGCCTTTAAGACGATTGTAACAAATGCAAAAAAATACAACAAAAAAGCTGAGATT
The DNA here is from genome assembly GCA_036481835.1 of Nitrosopumilaceae archaeon. GTDB lineage: Archaea > Thermoproteota > Nitrososphaeria > Nitrososphaerales > Nitrosopumilaceae > CSP1-1. The sequence continues at coordinate 86 of JAZGIF010000145.1, read as the reverse complement.
AAAGGAGTTTTAATTGTTGAAATGATCAAGGGAGGAAAGGAGATGATCATTGGATCAAAACTTGAACCAGGAATGGGACCAGTGAT
>JAZGIF010000144.1:0-2900 GCA_036481835.1 Nitrosopumilaceae archaeon | reverse complement strand
GATAGCGGCTGTGCATTTGCACTCAGGGGTTCGAATCCCTTACCTGGCGTAAAAATTTTCAATTTATCTAAATTATTTTGAGATTTAGGAAGGGAGTTGAACGGTTGCCTTAGGATTATTACCTCGCGTTTATTTTGATTTAAAACAATTTTACAATAGTTTAATTATAACACGTTTTCATCAAATTTTGAAAAACATGCCATTTGATAGAGAAAGAGAAATGTTTACCGCAACCTGTGGTGACTGTGGAAATGAATGTCAAATACCATTCACGCCAAAAGACGACAGACCTGTTTATTGCAAAGAATGTTTCCAAAACCACAAACCACAAGAACGTAGTGGTGGCTCTAGATTTAGCAGAGGATCAAGTTATGGTAGAAATGACAGAGGTTCCAGGTTTAGTAGAGGTTCCAGAGGCGACAGACCAAGAGAAATGTTTACCGCAACCTGTGGTGACTGTAGAAATGAATGTCAAATACCATTCAAGCCAAAAGACGACAGACCTGTTTATTGCAAAGAATGTTTCCAAAATCACAAACAAAATTAGTAAATTGTTTAGCGTAACTCTCAAAACTCCGCAATTTTATTAAAACAAAGATTTAGAATCCATCATCATCACCAAATATCATTGAGTGCTGTACCTTCAAGGAATAAAATAAAAATTGGAGCAATGGTACAAGTAGTACAAAAACAAGATCAACGTACAGGAAATTTGACTGAAGGTATAGTTAAGAGAATTCTTACTTCGAGTAATTTTCATCCTCATGGAATTAAAGTTGAGTTGGACAATGGAAAAATAGGACGCGTTCAAAATATAATATAATTATACAATATCCAAACGAAGCCGGACAATCAATTACAACCTGAAAAATAATTACATGTATTCTGGACCGTAAAAATGAACCATAATATCACGAATTCCACCCGATCCATTAATTTTTTACTCAAAATTTGGATTCGTCAATTATATACACCTCATACGAAGTTTGTGCATGGGTAAACGTCAAGTCAAAAGTGAAAGTGAATTAAAAAAAATCCGTTTACCTGAAGAAGGTGAAATTTTTGGTAGAGTGCTAAAACTGCTTGGAGGAGAAAACATTTTGGTAAAGTGTGCTGACGGAATGACCCGAAGAGGAAGAATTCGAGGAAAATTGAAACGACGTGTATGGATTCGAGAAAACGATATAGTAATAATTGCTCCCTGGGAATTTGGTCAAAAGGAAAGAGGAGATATCTTGTGGCGATATACCTTACCACAGAATGACTGGCTTAAAAAAAACAATCACATTCCAAAGGATTTTTGAAAATTCCAAATTTCTAGAATGATTTTTCTTCAATAATCTTCAATAAAGGTGCGGCTTTGAACGGTTGCGTTAGGTTCTCTTACCTGGCGCAAAAATTTCCAATTTCACTAAATTACTTTGAGATTTTAAAATTTCTCAATAGATTTCTGCTGATTTAGTATATCTGTTCGAAGTTGGCCGCATGCAGCTGCAATCTCAGCTCCCTTTTCAACCCTTACAGTACAGTTAATTCCATGTTGGAATAATATTCTTTCAAAGTCTAGAATTCTTTTTTTTGTAGGACGTGTAAATTCTCCAGCAGTTGGATTGAGAGGGATCAAATTAACATGAGAACCATTTCCCTCTAGTAATCTTGCCATCTCTTTTGCAATCTCTGGAGTGTCATTTACCCCGTCAATTAATGCATATTCAAATGTAACACGCCTGCCTGTTTTTTTGAAATATTTTCTTCCTGCTGAAATGATTTCACTAACTGAATTAGGACTAGCCGTTGGAACTAACTGCTTTCGTAATTTATCATTTGGTGCATGGAGGGATATCGCTAATCCTATTTGTAGATCTTCACTAGCTAATTTTTCAATTCCAGCTGTTAATCCAATTGTTGATACTGTGATGTGTCTTTGTCCAAGACCATAAGCACGAGGATTTGTGAGCAATCTGATTGCCCTAATAGTCTCTTCATAGTTTGCAAGTGGTTCTCCCATTCCCATAAAGACAAGGTTGGTAACATGTTCCCCTCTTTCTTTTAAAAAATTTGCAAAATGCATTACCTGTGTTACTATTTCTTCTGCTTTCATGTTTCTCTCAAATCCCATCTGACCTGTTGCACAAAATGTACATCCTATTGCACAACCAACTTGTGTTGAAACACAAACAGTGAACCTTGTACGTGTGTTTAGCTTTATTGGTCTGTTTTTCATAAGAACAGTCTCAACTCCCTTTCCATCTTCTAAATTCAGCAAAAGTTTTGTAGTGTCCCCATCCTCACTTTGAACTCTGTGAATCTCATTTGCAGAACCTATACTGTAGCCCTCTGAAATCAATTTCTCCCTCATCGCTTTAGGCAACAGGAGCATATCCTCAATACTTTTTGGAAACTCTTTGTACAAATAATGCAAAATTTGTTCTGCCCGATATTTTTCATAATCTAATTTTTTTATCAAATCTTCCATTTCTTCAGGCAACAATCGATAAAGATCAGTCATATTCTGATTTTCTTGTTACGTGTTAAAATTTCTAACTGGCACACAAACAGCAGGTAGTTCTAATCATACCATCTAATTTTATACATAAAAAAGGGATGCCATTTTTACTCTGTCTATGAATTCGTTATCAGATTTACTGGACAGTAAAAAAGCGATACTACAAGGATGTTCCCATCCAGTTTGAACCTAGATTTAGAAGGGCATCGAACGGTTGCATACGGTGCCCTTACCTGGCGTCTAAATTCATACTATGATTTTTATTTTAAAATAACTAAGATAAATAATGAATCTGAGAGATGCAGTTCCTTTAGTAATTTATGATGACAAATGTTATGCCTGTACTAAATTTGCAAAAATTGTAAATTTTCTTTCAAGGGGGAAAATCACCATG
>JAZGIF010000143.1:0-3262 GCA_036481835.1 Nitrosopumilaceae archaeon | reverse complement strand
TTAGTTGATACGAGTACTTCGATGCAAATGAAAGACGCATTATCAATAATTCAACCAAAGGTTGGAAAACTTGCTATTATTTTAGCTAAAAACGCTGTAAGGTACAAGGATTTTCCAGCAGTTGGGCGAACCCATGGTCAGCATGCAAGCATTATTTCATTTGGCTTAAAGTTTGCAAATTGGGCTGCAGAAATGTCAAAGCATGTTGAAAGAATAGAAGAAATAAAAAAAAGAATTTTGATATGTAAAACTTTGGGAGTGGTAGGTACTGGTTCATTGATGGGTTCTAAAGCACTCGAAGTTCAAAACCGCGTTGCAAAAAGACTTGGATTGTATCCTGCTGAAGTAGCAACACAAATTATTCCAAGAGAAAGATATGCTGAATACGTATTTCAGTTGGCATTAATTGGTTCTACTCTTGAAAAGATTGCAATTGAAATTCGAAATCTTCAAAGAACAGAAATTGATGAAGTTTCAGAACACTTTAAAAAAGGTCAGATGGGCAGTAGTGCGGTTCCAGTAAAAAGAAATCCTACTAAGAGTGAAAGAATTAGTTCCTTATCGAAATTATTGCGTAGTCAAGTCCATACTTCATTTGAAAATATTCCACATTGGCATGAACGTGATCTTTCTAATTCAGCTAATGAGAGATTTACAATTCCGATGTGTTCTATATTGTTAGATGAAATGGTAGAAACTATGATCAAAGTCATTCAAAACCTTCACATAAACACTAAGAAAGTAAAACAAAATCTGCATATAACTAAAGGTCAAATTTTTTCAGAGTTTCTTCTACAAGCGCTAATAAAAAAAGGAATACCAAGATTCAAAGCCTACAGAGATGTTCAAAGATTAGCTTTTGAAGCTCAAGACAAAGACATAGAATACATTGATGCAATTAGAAAAGATAAAAAAATGTCTTCAAACTTGACAGAAAAAGAAATTAAATCAATATTTACTCCTGAAAATCACCTCGGCGCTTCATCTAAAATCATTACAAATGTGATGAAATCTGTTCAAAAAAATAATTCAAAATTTATTTAGATTTGATTAGTGCTTTGTGTATTAAAGAGCCATATTGTAAGGCCTTTTTTCTTTGAATTACAGAGATTTCGGGTACGCCTTTTACTTTAGCAACGTCTCTAATGATGTGTTTACGAAGTAAATCGTCTTCATTTTGAATTTTATACTGAACTGGTATTTTTTTGGCAAATTGTATGAAATCATCATTTAGGAACGGTTGTACTATTTTTACATTAAATTCTGAACAAATTTCATTTATTGCCTTCATCATCTTGGTTTCATTTTCAAGTTTGGATTCCATCAATTCCATTACTTTTTTTTCACCTTCTTTTATCGCCTCTCTATAAGCATTATAGCCACAAAAAAGCTCATCAATCCCATTTGCAGTAACCACTGTATCAATTTTCAAATCCTTTGCTAGATTTGCAACATAATAAAACGCAATACCGTTTTCATTCCAAGATAAATTATCATTTTTAATATTGTTAATGATTTTAGATGAAACGACATCAAAACTTTGTTGATTAATTTCAAAAATATGGTGTGGTAGTTTTAAAAATTCATTTACTTTTTTTGAAAACATAATATCGTGAGACGATTCAAAACCAATTGTGAGTAATGTAACTTGAAAGCCTTGATCTGTACACATTTTTGCCAAAAGAGAACTGTCTACTCCACCAGAAAATGCAACTCCAATTTTCTTTGGTAGTTTTGAATCTATGATAGTTTTTTCTAATTGGTCAATTAGGTCTTGAGTCATTTTTTCCATGAATACCAATGAGATAATAGGAATACAAAGCGGTTACGGTTATCTATTAATTGAACATCACTCTCTGTTTGCTCATGGGTTTAACACAGTTACCACTAGAAACCATTGAAAAGGAACTCAAAGAGATGCCTGGATGGGCAATAGTTGAGGGAAAATTACACAAGGAATTTCAATTTGATGATTTTAATCAAGCATTTGGTTTTATGACAAGAGCAGCAATGCATATTGAAAAAATGAATCACCATCCAGAGTGGTTTAATGTTTACAACAAACTTTCCGTAGATCTGACAACTCATGATGCGGGTGGAATAACAGAAAACGACATTAAACTTGGAAAAATTCTAAATTCTTTACTCTAGGAAACCACGTTTTATATACAGAATCAAGGCAGGTTTTTCAAATGGTTTCTAATCCAGCACTTTTAGATTCAGATTTTAGATATATTGATAAAAATGGTAAGATGTTAAAAACTAGGACTGAGCTTTCAATCTCCCAAATGCTTTCGTTTTTGGGTTTAAGTTATGAATACCAACCAAAGATATCTTTACCAAATGGGAAAACAGTAACTGTTGATTTTAAAACTGAGCGGGGATTAATTGAAGTAATTGATAGTGAAGGCGACATAGCTAAATACAAAGAAATCAAGGAACTCTTGCCAGAAACCAAAATTATGGCAATAGGTCATCCAAAGTATGCAGCAAAAATTAAAGAACTCAATGAAGTTGTTTTTTACGACAAAGATCCACAAACAGGTTCAATTTTCATGGAAGATCCTTCATTTTCTTTTGATTATGCGCATATTTTGCCGTTGGTAGAAAAATGTTCTATCCTTCATGGTCATACATCGACAGTAATGGTTGAGTTAGTAGGTCAAATGACAAATAATTTGTTACTTGATTTTGCTGATGCAAAAAGAATTATCAAAGATTCAATTGCAGTTTTAGATCATAAATTTTTCATTAACAGAAAATATCTAAAACAAGAAGACAAGTCCCATTATAAAATTGCATTTGAAGGACCAAAAGGAATGTTTGACTTGCAAGTACCAAAGGACACAACCTATCTTTTAGAAGGCGAAGCTACTGTTGAGAATCTTTCAACAGAACTAATTAAAATTCTCGTACCAAAAATGCCAAAAAACATTGAAGCAGTAGGTGTGTATGTTTATGAAGGTTACAATAAAGGCGCACATATTCTTTCCAAATTGTCCAAAGTTTAGGAAATGGAACCAAAAATTCAAGAGAGGGCTTGGAACCCTGAGCTAGAATTACAAATTCTCAAACAATGGGAAGGTGCTCACCTTTATGATTTCAATCCACAGGAAAATAATTTTACAATAGATACACCACCTCCTTATCCATCCGGACGACCTTGGCACATTGGTGCAGCAGCTCACTATGCACAAATTGATATGATAGCTAGGACTGCCCGTATGGCAGGAAAAAATGTTTATTTTCCAATTGGAATTGA
>JAZGIF010000142.1:0-2610 GCA_036481835.1 Nitrosopumilaceae archaeon | reverse complement strand
AGAGTTAGGCCTACTCCATACATGGTAAGTTGAAAAAGTCCCATGTGGCGTTTTAGCTCAGACAATAGTTTTCTAAGAATTCTTTTTTAGCTCACATATTAAACTATGAAAAAATAATATTCAGATTTTTAATTTTGAATTAAATTTCTTCAATAGTTACCTTTACTTGTTTTCCTGCAAAGTTTTTTGAAACTTCCTTTACCCGATCAGATGGAACAATAATTATTCGTCTTTCCTTTCCGTTTGAATCCGATCCAGATTTTGCCAGCTTTGTGACAAAAGTTGTTACCATAATGTCATTATCGATAGCTAGTATATAATTATACATAATTATACACAATGTATATATATGTATAATGATGTATAATAATACATGAAAAATACAAATCAACGAGTTCAAAAGAAGAATAATTCGATCCGATTATCGGTAATGCTTGATAAAGCAAACACAAGCAATCTACGTAGTATTCAAGCCAAACTCATTCAATCAACTAGAAAAAACATCAGCTTTTCGTTTGTCATTAATCAAGTTGTAAAAATTGGAATAAAACAATTCAAAAAATGGGAGGCTGGTTCACATTGAACCTTTATGACACTAAAGTTGTAATCTGTAAAAATTGTGGTAGTTCAATTGGAGAAATTGATTACAATGCAATGGTAATGTCTCCAAAATGTGGCATCTGTATAGAAAATCCAAAAAGAACTAAAAAAGTATTTTAGGAAAAAAATGATTATGAATTCTAATTTAACCAAAAATAGGAAAAGTGCATCGAGTCTTAGTACAGTTTCAATCAAACTAGACAAATGTCCACGATGCAATAAAGAAAAGAGAGTAACCGATAATGAAACAGGCGAGATAGTCTGCGGTTCATGCGGTTATGTCATTTCTGAAAAAATAGAAGATTTTGGTCCTGAACACCGTAATTTTGGAGATGGAAGTGAGGATAATCGTAGAACAGGAGCAGGAACATCTCTTAGCAGACATGACATGGGCCTTTCGACAATAATTAATCCTGCCAACAAAGATGCAACCGGAAAAGCCTTGACCCCTTCTATGAAATATGCCATTAATCGTTTAAGAATTTGGGATCGTCGAAGTCAGACTCACAAATCATCTGATAGAAACTTTAGACTTGCATTTGCAGAGCTTGAAAAATTTCAAGACAAACTTGGTCTTTCTGACTCAGTAATTGAAAAAACTGCCTATATTTACAGAAAAGCTATTGCAAAAAATATTGTTAGAGGAAGATCAATTTCAGCTTTGTTAGGAGCATCATTGTATGCAGCATGTCGTGATGCAGAGACTCCAAGAACACTAAAGGATATTGAAGAGGTAGGAAACATCAAACGAAAACAGCTTGCTAAAAGCTACAGGGTACTAGTTGAAAAATTGGATTTGAGGATGCCTGTAGTAAATTGTACACAATGTGTAGCAAGAATTGCAAATAATTTAGGAGTTGATGAAAAAACAAAACGTATGGCATTGAATATTCTAAAAGATTATGAGCAAACTGGAGATGTAGCTGGAAAGAGTCCAACAGGATTGGCAGCAACTGCACTTTATCTTGCCTGCGTAAAAATGGGCGAATATTTTACTCAAAAACAAGTTGCAAAAGCTGCAAACATTACAGAGGTAACAATTAGAAACAGAAGTGCTGCAATTAAAAAAACTTGGGGTATATGAAAAAAATGAAAATTAAAATTCCTAAATTTGGTTTAAAAGAAAAAAGTCCAACCAAATTAAAAATTGACGAAGCACCAGATGAGGATTACGAGGTAGTAAAAATTAGCGAAATTGGATTGGCTGACCCTTTTGCCCTAGAAGGTGTAGCTCTTCTCACATCAGATGATGGTAACGTTGTTCCAATAACTGCCTTTTCAGGAGAAGTTGCCCGAAACATATCAAACTTCATCAAAGAAAAACGAGATGTCGTGCCTACTGTATACAATATGCTTGAGCAAATATGTGAAGAATCAGAGTTGTTACTAGTCAAAGTAAAACTGTATGAAAGCGGCAATGCATTAAGAGCAAACCTGTATTTTACTGGCAAAAAAGATTTAGTTTTAAGAAATTATCGAGCCTCAGATGCCATAGCACTTGCAACGTTTTACAACGTTCCAATATTGCTGAGAAAAAGTTTGTTAAAAGAAAAAGCACTAGTAAAATAATTTAATTTTTAAAATCAAAGAATAGAATTTAGTCTTTAGATTCTTCGTATTCTTCGTCCTGTTCGTAGTCAGATTTCATCTCTAGCTGATGAGATTCTTCTTTAATTTCTTCATGTTCTAATTTTTTCCATTTTTTTTCTAATTCTTTTTTATCATTGTTTTTTGCCATAAATTAATTAAATTAAACGTGAATATTAACAACAGCCTGATTATCACTATTGAAAATTAGAATAATAACCATTCATTTTTTTATCTCGCTAAATTGCTTTGAGATTTGAGAAAAAACCAATGTTCAGTAATGATAATCTAAATTTCTTTAATAAAGTTAGAAATCATTTGCTAAATATTGATTGTAATAGTTTGTGGCCTTCCAGGAGTTGGAAAAACAACTCTAGCAAAGGAGCTTGCACCACTTATAGATGCCATTCATCTCTCTACTGA
>JAZGIF010000141.1:0-6133 GCA_036481835.1 Nitrosopumilaceae archaeon | reverse complement strand
TTTCCTACAGCTGGCATTAATTTGGTATCGGATAAAAAGAAATCAAATTTGTTGATTAGCTTGCGAGACTCTCTTTTGTTTGCTCCAAGCTTGTTTAATTCATCTGCATCAATAACTCTGTCTGCTTTTGCGTTTTTTGCCTTTAGGCCCATGTCGCCAGAAGCCATCACACATACAGAAGCTGGAGAATCAGTTTTTGGAAGCTGAACCGTTTCATTAAATGCAAATCCCTTTTTTACTTCAATATCTTTGAAAACCAAAATCAATTCTAGTGATTGTTTGAACTTTCGTTCTTTATCAGTAGATTTTGCATCCTTGAACATTTGCGTCAAATCGTTATCGGAAATCAATATCCAACTTTTCCCGAAACCCTACTTAAAATCGTTTATGGAACAGAAGCAGTTTGGATGCTGAATTTTGGAAATTTTTCTATTATTAGTATTTTTATTTGTAAAAAACAGAATTAAATCTTAAAAAACCTACATTTATTACCTCTGGAAAATTTTTTCGTATCGTTGCAGCGCTTTGACGAATTGGATATGAAATTATTATACGAATTAACCCAAGATGCAAACATTTCTGTTCCAACCCTGTCAAAAAAACTGGGAATTAACGCCTCAGTTCTGTATAGTAGAATTAAAAGGCTCGTAAAAAAGAAACTAATAAAAAAATTTACCATATTGATTGATGACTCTCTTTTAGGAATAGGTGTAAAGGCTACAGTTGGAATAAACAGGGATCCTAAACAAAAAGATACCATTTACAAATCATTGATGGATATTCCAGAAGTTACAACAATTTCCGAAGTCACAGGAAGGTTTGATATGCTGATTAGAGTTTATGCAGAAAGTCTTGAAGCCTTGCATACCGTTGTCATAGAAAAGATTGGAAAGGTCGAAGGAATTCACAACACAGAAACTTTTGTTGAGTTACAAAAAACCGATAAAGATCCTGTTTACCTAACAAAGAAATAATTTACTTTAATTTTTCGTCCCATTTACCGTCGTTGATTTCTGCGGTAATTTCTTTGGGGGATTTTCCTTCAATTTTAATTCCTAGACAAAGACAGGTTCCAATAATCTCTTTTGAAACTGATTTTATTGAACTAGCATATGATTTTTCTAGTTTGGTTTTTGCAACTTTGACAACTGTATCCATCCCAATATCTCCAACCCAATCAGTTCCAGAAGTTCCTGAACCTTTTTGAAGACCAGCTTCCTTCAAAACCAATGCCGCAGCTGATGGGATTCCTATCTCTATTTCCCATTTTTTTGTATCAGGGAAAACAGAAACAGTTACTGGAACTTTCATTCCCTCAAAATGTTTTGTTTTTTCGTTAATTGCTTTAATTACCTCCATGATATTTACTCCCATGGGTCCTAGTGCCGGACCTAAAGGTGGTCCTGCAGACGCGCTACCTCCTGTTACGAGTGAAGAGATTTTTTGTGCTTCGGCCATATCATTTCACTTTATTTTGAAAATTTATTCCTTGCTAAGTATTGATTAATTTTAAGTAATTTGCATCAACAGTTACTGGGAGTTGGTACGGCGCATCCAGTAAAATCACCGTTGCTTCCTCTTTTTCATGATCAACTCGTGTAATTGTAGCTTTCATACCTTTGAATGGACCTCCAATAATTTCAACAATTTTATCGACAGCAAGTTCACTAACAGTTGATTTTTTGATTAGATATCCCTCTATATCTTTGAATTCTAGTTCTCCTCTAAGTTGGCCTCGAATATGTCTGACTCCTTGAATCGCCATAAAGGCTTGATTTACATCAACTGCCTCTAGTACAACATAACCCTTCAGATTATCAACCAACAAAACCGATTGGATATTGATGTTCTGTGATTTCACTCTATTTTGAAGAAGATTTAGGACTACTTTTTCTTGACCTCCAGTTGTCCTTAATGCAAAAAGATGAGACTTCATCTCTTCTTTAGGTTCTTCAGTAGCTGGTTGTTCAGGTGCTTGCTGTTCCACTGCAGGTTGCTCAGGTGTTTGTTGTTGCACTGAAGGTTGCTCAGCTGCAGGTTGTTCAGGTGCTTGCTGTTCAACAGCAGGTTGCTCCTGTGGTTCCTCCATAGTAGCTTCTGCAATCTTTTTATCATTAATTACAATGGAAATTTCTGAAAGTTTCTTCTGGAGTTCTTCAGAAGGGTTCAAGTCGTATTCTTTCTTAGTCACATTTTGCAATTGTTCTAATGCTTCAGATGACATCTCTTCTAGAGATTGCTCTGATGTATCTTGTTCCACCGAAGAATTTTCTACTTTTGACTTATCCGTCTCTTGAGTCCCATCTTCCAATTTTATCTACCGTCCAAACGTTGCTACAGAAAATACGAACTGAATTATAAATCCAATCGTACCTATCGAAACCACTCCTAATAATACCAACCTAAGATGTTGCATATAGTCATCCTTATCGGATTTCTTCGCAAGCTTCATAGTATTTATCATATTTCGTATGGTAGTTTTAGGATTCAATGCCTGAAATTAATAAAGTGTCCTTATATCTTTTATCTAATGGAATTACTCGTTGCCTACAAAGATGACCCTGCAGGTCATAACATGGCAAAATTCATTTCTCAAGATATGGAAAAAGATGGAGAAATTTTTCGCGGAAAATTATTTGACCTCGTAATAATTCCAACACCTGCAATATCGGCCGATTGGCTTGAAGAAAAATATCATTATGATGGTTTTGTTTTCTTATCAAAACATGCTGCTGAGTCAGGCGTTTTAGCTCTTACCTGTCACAGTACAGGAAATTTTTCTAAAGCAAAGTTTGGCGGAAATGATAGACAGGTTGCTGTTCCTCATGCTCACCTTCACAAAAATTACATTCAGAAACTATGGGAATCAAGAAATAATTTTTCTGACTTTCAGATTACCATTGAAGCGACACACCATGGACCCACGGCACTTTCAAAGCCAGCATTATTTATTGAAATTGGAACTACAGAAAAACAATGGACTGATGTAGATCTATGTAATTCTGTAGCAAAAATAGTTGTAAATGTAGTCAATTCAGAACAAAAAACCTATCCTGTTGCCTTATGTTTTGGAGGTACTCACTATCCAGATAAATTTACTAAAGAAAATATCGAAGGGAAATTTGCTTTGGGAACCGTAGTTCCTCGTCATGCACTAGAATTTTTGGATGAAAAATTGTTTTCTCACATTATTAAAAGAAATGATGTGGCAAAAACAGCACTGTTGGATTGGACAGGTTTAGGTCAACACAAACAAAAAGTAATGAATTTAATTCAAACAACTGATCTTGAGGTGATCAAACTTTGAATCTTGAACAACGAGTATACAAAAAACTTTTAGAAGTTCCAAAAGGAGAGATTACAACTTATGGAGATTTGGCAAAAGCAGTTGGACTAAAAAATGGCCAAAGAGCAATTGGAAAAATTATGAACAAAAATCCATATCCAGGAATTATACCATGTCACAGAGTTGTAAGATCAGATGGGAGTGTTGGTGGATATGCTTATGGAATCAAAGTTAAAACATACATGCTAATAGATGATGGCATCAAAATCAATAAAGGAAAAGTATTGGATTGGAAAAAAATCCATCACAGTTTTTAGGATTTTCTCTTTGATACTATCTCATCAATTAGACTTCTCAAGTGGGCAACATTTCTAATTGTGTTTCCACCAACCATCTTGTATAGTTCCCAAAATTCTTTATTTGTAATTTCTTTTCTATCCTTGTATACTTTTAATCTATAACGCAATGCACGAACTTTAGCAACATGAATTTTTTTCTTGCCAATTCGAGCACCTTTTCTACCTTTTTTTGAACCTTGTTTGGTACCACGTTTTCGTTTTTGTATTTTCTTTAAACGGGCTCTTCCACGAGAAGTTCCTACAATTGGTTTTATTTTGATGGTATTTGCAGTAATGAGGCTTCGAATACTGTCTCTTGTAATGGCATCAGTAACGTCATCTAAATGGTCTGAATCAAAACGAACTCGGTTTACTCCAACTCCTACAACTCTAGAAACCAGTCGTTTTTTTGCCCTAAGATTTACTACCACCAGAAGACACCCTTGCATTAAAGACTTTGAATTTTTTTTCTAATGCTTTAACAATAATTACGATTCTCTTTTTTGTTCCAACACTGTGACCAATTCGTACTCCATCTGTTTTTGGATTTAATTTATTCAAATCATTTAGATTGTAAACTAAATTGTCAGTATACCCAGATGGATGTAATCCTCGAGCAATTTTTGGACCACCGTAACCGATTTTAACTAAACCTGGTCTACCTCTGCTTTTTTGTTTTCGTTGGTGATTGTCTACTCCTTTTGGCTTTCTCCATGTAGTTTCTAATCTTTTGTAACGCCAGCTTTCAGGCCTAATGAAATTTGGTCTATTTTCAGAAATTTCTTTTCGTAATTCTAATTCTTTTTTGTTAATTGGCATAAATTGAATCTCGAATTTTTAAATAAATACGTTCCTGAATGATCTTCACATTTCTGAAGAGAAAGATAAATAAGGAAAAAAAATTGAATTTACTATCTCTTGATCTGCTTGTGCTCCTTGAGGTGGTCGGTAATTGTCGCATAATCCAAGCTCAACTATTCCAAGTAAATTTACTAACCAACTAATAGAATTTGGAATTAATCCATCCAAAGTATATCGAAATCTATCTGTGACCAATCTTGTTGAAATAGCGATTCAAAAAAATGAGGGAATCGTAACAAGCACTGGTTCACTTTCTGTAAAAACTGGAAAATATACTGGAAGATCTCCTGATGACCGTTACATTGTGTACGATGATGAAACTCACGAAAACGTTGATTGGGGAAAGATTAACCATCAATTTCCATCTGGTAAGTTCGATAAAATTTTTGAGAAAATGAAAAAATATGTTGAAGGAAAGGAACTCTTCGTTTTTGATGGATTTGCAGGAGCAGACTTAGAAAACCGTTTGCCGATTAGAATATTTACTGATCACGCTTGGCAAAGTCTCTTTGCAAGACAATTGTTTGTCAGACCGTCTTCTGCAGAACTAGAAACGCATGACCCAGAATTCACTGTAATGTCATTAAATGACTTTGAAGCAATTCCTGAAGTAGATGGGACAAACTCTAATGTTTTCATCCTGATTAATTTATCCAAAAAATTGGTTTTAATTTGTGGCACAAGCTATGCTGGCGAAATCAAAAAATCAATTTTTTCTGTCATGAATTACATTCTTCCTGCTAGAGGCGTATTTCCGATGCATTGTTCAGCAAATATAGGAAAAGATGGAGATACTTCGTTGTTTTTTGGTTTGTCTGGAACCGGGAAAACAAGTTTGTCTGCAGATCCAAACAGAATGCTAATTGGTGATGATGAACATGGCTGGTCAGACAAAGGAACCTTCAACTTTGAAGGGGGCTGTTATGCAAAATGTATCAACCTCAATGAAGAGGCAGAACCACAAATCTGGAATGCGATAAAATCTGGTGCAGTTTTGGAAAATGTTGTTATTGAGAAACAAACTTTGAAACCAGATTTTAATGATAGTAGATTAACTGAAAATACAAGAGCAGCATATCCACTAGAATACATTCCAGGAGCAGTAATTCCTAGTGTTGGAGAACATCCAAAAGTAGTTGTTTTTCTCACAGCCGATGCACGTGGGGTGTTGCCACCTGTTTCAAAATTAACAAAAGAAGGAGCAATGTTTCATTTTATGTCAGGCTATACAAGCAAACTAGCTGGAACCGAAAGGGGAATTAAAGAACCAAAGGCAGTTTTTTCTGAATGCTTTGCTGCACCATTTATGCCAAGACACGCTTCAGTGTATGCAAAAATGCTTGGTGAAAAAATAATAAAGCACAATACTGTAGTGTATCTAATAAACACCGGCTGGTCTGGTGGTCCATATGGTGTGGGAGACCGAATAAAAATACAGTACAGTAGAGCAATGGTTACTGCAGCCTTGACAGGTGCTTTAGATATTGTAAAGTATACTCACAATGACTTGTTTAATTTGGATATTCCAACTGAATGTCCTAATGTTCCTTCAGAAATCTTAGATCCCAAAAACACATGGATTGATAAAGATTCATACGATCTTTCTGCAAGAAAGCTTGCTCAAATGTTTATTGACAACTTTGAAAAG
>JAZGIF010000140.1:0-3541 GCA_036481835.1 Nitrosopumilaceae archaeon | reverse complement strand
CTGGATTCTTCAAATGTTTGTCCCCATGTAACCAGTTTCGCCATTAGAGAATCATAGAAAGGAGAAACGGTACATCCAGGAAACAGGTAAGTGTCACAACGAACACCTGGCCCAGAAGGAATTGTAACATCAGGTACTGGTCCTGTTGAAGGGGCAAAGTCAAAGAAAGTGTCTTCAGCATTGATTCTACATTCAATAGCATATCCATTCATTTTTAGATCCTTTTGTTTGAAAGGAATTGGTTCGCCATTTGCAATATCTATTTGTAATTTAACCAAATCCAATCCAGATACAAATTCTGTAATTGGGTGTTCTACTTGCAATCTAGCATTGATTTCAATAAAGTAGAATTCTCCATTATCAGCTCTAAGAAATTCAGCAGTTCCCAAGTTAGTATAGTCAACTGCATCAGCTGCTTTACAAACTAATTCACCCACCCTGGATCTTATTTCTTCATCAACTACTGGTGAAGGGGTTTGCTCAATTAATTTTTGATTACGTCTTTGAATTGAGCATTCTCTTTCAAAGATGTGTACAGTGTTACCATGAGTATCTCTAGCCATTTGATATTCAATGTGTCTTGTTTTTTCAAGGAATTTTTCTACAATAATTGCAGATTTTCCTACTGCTGCAATTGATTCTCCTGTTACTTCTTCGTAGGCTTTACGTAATTCATCATCACTATTTACTATTCTAATTCCACGACCTCCACCACCATAAACTGATTTTAACATTACAGGATAACCAATTTCACTTCCAATTTTTACTGCATCTTCAGCATCTTTTACTAGACCAGGACTTCCTGGTACTGTTGGAACTTTAGCTTTTACCATTGCGGCTTTACATTTCATTTTATCCCCACAAAGATCCATGGAATCAGCAGATGGACCAATAAAATTAATTTTATTTTTTTCACACAGTCTTGCAAAGTCATCGTTTTCAGAAAGAAAACCATAACCTGGATGAACTGCATCAGCGCCAGAAGATAACATCACTTCAAGTATCTTTTCCTGGTTAAGGTAACTTTTCGCAGGAGCAGCTTCACCAATGTGATAAGATTCTGTTGCTTGTTTAACATGAAGGGAATTATAATCTTCATCAGAATAAACTGCAACTGTTTTTAGTCCAAGAGATTTACATGCTCTAATTACACGTAAAGCTATTTCACCTCGGTTTGCTATCAGAACCTTTTCAATCATTTTTCTCACAGATTGATGTTACCGTGTTTTCGAGGAAGTTGTTTTTCACGTTTATTTGCAAGCATTTCGAGTGCTTTAATTAACATTGGTCTTGTTTCAGCTGGATCAATGACAGTATCAACTGTTCCAAGAGATGCTGCTACATATGGATTTTCAAATTTTTCTGTAAAGTCATCCATAAGCTCTTTCTTTAACGAGTCTGAGTCTTTGGCTTTAGCTAATTCCTTTCTATTCATAATTTTGACAGCAGCTTCACTACCAAGCACTGCAATTCTGGCAGTAGGCCAAGCATAGTTTATGTCAGTTCTGAGGTATTTACTAGCCATAGCAATGTATGCACCACCATATGCTTTACCGATTACAAGAGTTATTTTTGGAACTGTTGCTTCACAATAAGAAAAGAGCAGTTTACTTCCGTGTCTAATGATTCCATTATGTTCTTGATTTGATCCAGGCATGTATCCAGGAGTATCAACTAATGTGATAATTGGAATGCTAAATGCATCACAGAATCTAATGAATCTTGATGCCTTGTTTGATGAATCAATGTCAAGTGCTCCAGCAAGACTAAGTGGTTGGTTTGCAACAATACCAACTACTTTTCCATTTAACCGTGCATATCCTACAACTATATTTGTAGCAAATAATTCATGAATCTCAAAAAATTCATGATTATCAACAACAGAAAGAATGATTTCTTTCATGTCATAAGGTTGAAGTGCATTTTCAGGAATTATGTTTATTAGATTGTGATCTAATCTATTTGGGTCATCGTCATTTTTTAGGATTGGTGGCTCTTGTGAATTGTTTTGTGGAAGATATGAGAGGAGTTTTTTGATGCAATCCATACATTCGAATTCATTTTTGACAACAAAGTGTGTTACACCACTTTTTGTTCCATGAGCCATAGCTCCACCTAAATCCTCAAATGAAATTTCTTCTCCAAGAACTGTTTTTACAACATCTGGACCTGTGACAAACATTGTTCCTACCTTATCAACCATAATTACAAAGTCAGTCATAGCTGGAGAATATACTGCACCACCAGCAGAAGGTCCAACACTAGCAGTAATTTGTGGAATAACACCTGAGGCTAATTCATTGTGATAGAAAATATCGGCAAATCCGTCTAAGCTCATTATTCCTTCTTGAATTCTTGCACCACCTGAATCCATTATACCAATTACCGGACAACCAATTCGCACTGCGTGATCCATAAGTTTTGTAATTTTTTTAGCACCCATTTGACTAAGGGTTCCACCTAAAACAGTAAAATCATAAGCAAAAACTATAACCTTTCTACTATTGATTGTTCCATAACCACCAACTACACCATCACCCAAGAACTTTTTTTTCTGCATATCATATTCGTGGTAATGATGAGTAGTCATGGCATCAACTTCGGTGAAGCTACCCTCATCTAAAAGTAAATCAATTCGTTCTCTGGCAGTTAATTTCCCCTTTTCGTGTTGAGCTAAAATTTTATCTTGCCCACCACCCTGACTTGCTGTTTTATTTTTTTTTAAAAATTTACCAATTTTATCAGAATGCATGCCCGGAGATCTGAATCATGCTTTAACATATATTAATTTAGTTAGAAATTAATCTTTGAGATAAATTTCAGCCTTAGCTAAGCTAAATTTAGATATTTATTAATGGAAACTTCTTTTTCGTAGAATTTTGATAAGATTCAAATGAATTTGTTTTCTCAAGACAGTTTTTACAAATGCATAGCTGTGAAACAAGGTTTAGATCACAATCAGATGAAAATTCGCATTTGGGACATCCAGCACGATTCCCACACACAATACATTTTAGTTCCTTAACTTCTCCACATTTTTCATGTTTAACTCCCTCTCCTTTAGCCCAAAGACCAATTTCATTTACTTCTAATTTCTTATTACAGACTATACATTTTCCAGGAAATTTCATCGAAATTTTACGCCAGCTCATTTCAATAATTTCATCTCTTTTTCCAAAATATCTTCAAAAGATTCTTCAAGTTCTAAATCTAATCTTTTGTTTTTCATACATAACAAAATGTATGGAAAATAAAAAGTTGAAAAGGTACTTTTTGAAATGTGCATTTTTTTAGCCATGATAGTTGCCAAGTTTTTGATACTTTTTCCATCCCATCTTAATCTATTAAGAAGCGGCCAAGACAGATTATACTGAGAGTATCTTATTGTAGAATTTTTTTGGTATAATTTCATTAAAATTTCATCAAGATAACGAAGTAATCGCCATTCTTGTGTCTTCATTATTTTTCCATATAAAAGATCAGCTTCTGATAAAATGGGCAAAATTTTTGTCATTTGTTCTTTGGTAATGTTGCTTGTTAC
>JAZGIF010000139.1:0-3326 GCA_036481835.1 Nitrosopumilaceae archaeon | reverse complement strand
TGTTAAATTAATTGGCTGTCTGAACCTCATAACCTCGAGATAGAACGTGTAAAGGAGAGATCCAGACGCCTCGAGTTTTGTATTGGTTCATTTGGATTTCAAATTGTGGCTGTTGGATTTGATCAAACAAAAATCTTAATTCTTTTCAATTTTTTGAACACAAGTTTTGATCATTTTGGTTGTAATAGTACCAAAATCCACCGAAAACCCATGAGAACCTTTGGCTGTCAAAAAATTTAGAAAAACTCTGGTTCAATTCATCGAAAATACTTTTTTTAAAAACCTAAACCATTTGGGCAAATTTTTGTAACCTTGTTGCCTTTCATTAGGTTATTTCAAGTGAAATTACAAAGATGACAATCATTTACATCCCAATCAGGCCCAGTAGAAGAGATTCTGAATCTGACGAAACAAACGAAACTGAAGAAGAATAAGACTCGAATTAAGATCTGATCTGTTGAAAAGAATTTGGCGGAACCTGTTTTTTTTCAAAAATTTCTGGATGAATGATTTTTGCTAAAATTTCAATCCCTATAACTGTCCTTATGCTTGGTTTGCTGAAAAAAGAATTGCCATCAACTGCATAAACGTTTTTTTCATTTACAGCACGCAACTTGTTCCAACTTTGATCGGAAGCAAAAATCTTTTTGTATTCAGCTAAGGTACGATCTAAATCAAAACCACAGGGCATTAAAATTAAAAAATCTGGGTCACATTTTTCTATCTCATCAAAACTCAAACGCCGAGATGCTTCCCTTGTTGAGCTGATTTCATTATTTCCTCCTGCAACTTCAATCATTTCTGGAACCCAATGACCAGAAGTAAAGAACGGATCCAACCACTCTATAGCTAATACCTTCGGACGTTCATCAAATTTTTGATTTTTTATAAAATTAATTCTTTTTTTGAGAGATTCAACTAAATCTTGACCTTCCTTTTCTTTGTTGACTAATTTTGAAATTGTGGTAATGCTTGCTAGGACTCCATCTAAGTCATGAGGGTCTAGGGGTTGGATTAATGGTTTTTTTTCTAGAATGCTTTGTGCTTTGTTTACATGGCTAGTGTGTGCAGAACATACCTCACAGATATCTTGTGAAATAATAAGATCAGGCTTTGCCTTTTTGAGATTATCTTCATCTAATTTGTAAATCTCTTTTCCTTCTTGCATTAATTGAACAATTTTATCATCAATTTCCTTGCTTGTCATTTTTGAAGGATCAAAAACAGAATTTATGACTCGGGGTTTTGAAGTTGCATCCTCTGGATAAAGACATTCGTGAGTCACTCCAAAAATTTTATCGCCAACTCCAAGTTCGTAAAGCAACTCAGTTGCACTAGGAAAAAAAGAAACAATTCTTTCTACTGCCATAATTTTTGTACTTAGTTTTCCATTTTAAACATCATGTATCAACTAGAGGTCAAAGACAAAAAATAGTCATATTAATACAATAAATTGTTCCTACTGAAAATGGATGGATCTTAACTCTCAAGCTATTAGAAAAGCAATTGAGGAAAATTGGAAGGAATACCTCTCAAAATACGGCCACCTTTATTCATCAAATTTTTTAAGTGGAACAAGCCCACCTTCAGTCTTTGTAGGCTCGTACAATTATCCCAAAGTGGGAGTAGGCCCCATGGTTCCACCTATTCATGGAGATACTAGCCTACTAGATATTCCAGAAAAATGGTCTGGAAAAACCCTTGAAGAGATTGTTAATTTCCGTCTTAGCCTGGTTAGGGGAATCCAAAAAGTATCAGTTTTAGAACCAGAGGGAAGGTTCATTGAAAATCTTCAAGAGGTTGCAATGGCCTCAAGACCAATTGACTCTGATATTGAATTTCTAAAAAATACGGTTCCAGTAACGACTATTGATGGTGAAAGCGCACCATTTGGGCCACTAGGAGAAATAAAGAAAATCAAATTTTCTGGAACAACATCTGTCAAACCAATTGAAAAAGTCTACTATGACAAAGACCTCAAGGCACAAGATGCAGTTTTAAAACTATACAACAGTGGAATTGAAATTTCACAAATTCAAAAATGCTTTAGCATTGGGATGCTTGGAAAAAAAAGAAAACTTGTCCCCACCAGATGGAGCATTACTGCAACAGATGACATCATTTCAAACTCTTTAGTGTCTGAAATCTTAGATTTTGATTTGATAGATTCATGCAGAGTTTTTCCATTTAATCATCTAGGTAATACCTTTTCGGTAATTTTATTTCCTCATCGTTGGTTGTATGAGATGGTAGAAGCATGGCACACAGAACAAGGACGAATTGGATTTGGTTCTGATATTGAAGATGCAAGAGGAATCGATCATCCTCCAGCCATTGCAGGAGCTTACTTTGCAGCTAAACTTGGAGTAGCAGAATATCTTTTGACAAACAAAATTCAATCATCCGCTCTTGTCTTAAGAGAAATCAGACCCGAATATGCAGTGCCAGTTGGAGTTTGGCAAATTCGGGAAGGAATTCGTGAAGCTATGAAACAAAAACCATACTTTGCTGACTCTTTTGATGAGGCACTAGATCATGCATGCAAACCAATGAGCATAGGTAAATCAGAGTGGTTAGCCAAAGGAAATCTTGTAAAACAAATGAAACAAAAATCAATAACAGAGTTTTTCTAAACAGACTATTTATTGAACATTTTCCCGGACTAAACAATGCATAGAAATCTCATTATTGGAATTGGATTAATTTCCAGCCCAATAGTCTTTGCATTAATTGTATTTCCAGATTCTTTTAGTTTGAGCTGGAACCAAGGCAGAGGGGGATTTTTGTTTGCATTGGCCTTTATCGTGGCAGAACTTGTGGGACTAAAGCTTGACATACCTACAAAAAGACTTTGGGCTGTAATTCCACTTGCTGCCCTGACCATTCTTTATCTTGTAGGATTAGAGTATGGATTACGTGATTACATAGAGGCATCAGCTGTAGTTTATGACGTAGAATTGATTTTTTCATGGACTTGGATGTGGGATTTTATTGTCATGGCAATCTTTATCGTATCATCCCTTTTCATATATTTTGGAAAAAAATGGATAAGAATCGCCCCAGCTGGGCCAATTTTTCTTACGGGAAGCGCAGTAATTCTATCCCTTGATGCGTTTTTCCCATACGATACACTTGGTCCATTGCAGTATGTGGTTCCGTATCTTGTACAAACAAATGCGTGGGTGATTACAGTTTTTGATCTAGGCATTGCCTCTGCACGCGACAATTTGTTGTTCCTAAAAGGTGATCATGGTGCATTTGCCATGCAAGTTTTCTGGCCTTCTGCAGGTGTACACAGTATTATTATCTATTCACTTGTAATGATG
>JAZGIF010000138.1:0-9713 GCA_036481835.1 Nitrosopumilaceae archaeon | reverse complement strand
GCCTTTGATATAGCAAAAAAATTTGATTCGAAAATAACCTTCCTAAAATGCATAGAGAAGCCAATCCCAAAATTTGGTTTTTTTCACTCAAAAGGAGAAAAGAAGGAACATCAAAAGGATCTAGAAGATGCCAAAAAATCTGTTCATGCTCTAGAAGAAAATGGTAAGAAGTTAAATGTGACAGTAGATTCCAAAGTTGAATCAATTGAATCCTTCACCGATTTTCTTATTCCATATATTCAATCTAACAAAATAGATCTCTTGATAGTTGATTCTCATAGCCTTGATGAAATTCATCATGAGAATCACAAAGAAATGATAAACACAATTTTCACAAAAGTATCTTGCCCGTTACTGACACTAAGATAATTTTAGAAAAATCCTGTCCTAGTTTTAAAATCAGATTGGTATTGCATAGATTTGTTCAGCTCTTATGGTTGGAGCAATTGAGGGCAAAGACGCCCACTGTAAAACATTTTTTGTATCATTGCCAATTGCTGAAATGTTGTTTAACATTACTGGTAAGTTATGAACAATTCTCACTGATGAGCCAGGATGTTTGATTTCTCCATTTTCAATAATTCGAACGCCACTACGGGCAGTGCAGGAAAAATCTCCTCTGATTGGATTTACAGCATATGTGTACCAAAGTCTTCCAACTATTAATCCTCTTTTAGTATCTTTAATAATTTCGTCTTTTTTCATTTCCATTCCTTTAACTTTCAAATTATGTGGTGCAGGAATTGGAATGGGTTGTGCACTTCTACCCATTGGTGAGCCTAGTCTTGAAGCATTTCCTGAAGTTTCTTGATTTTCTTTAAAGGCATGAAAAGAATCAGAGTACAGATTTTTGAAAATACCATTTTCAATTAGCGGTCTTTGTTTTGTTGGAACTCCTTCATCATCAAAAAGTTTGCTGCCAACTCCTTCTGATGCATGTGCATCATCTACTAGGCTAAAGTTTTCTACTGCAATTTTTGAACCAAGTTTATCTGAAAAACAACTTCGCTTATCAGAATAAACCTTTAGACTAAAGTTTGAAGCAAAAACAAATGCTAATAGTTCTCCAACTGAATAAGGTTCAAAAATTATACTGTATTTTCCAGCTTCAGGTTTTTGTGGATTGATGGAGCCAACACACATTTCGGCTGAATCTGTTCCAACCGATTCAGCTGAAAATGCATCAAGTGTACGGCAACTTGCTTGGCCAATTCCTGATACTGGAGAGATTCCCTCCTCTGAATCTGAATTAATTGTGCCTGAAATGTAGGTTGCTTTATCAGAACAGCTTAATCCATTTGAATTGGCAATCTCAACATTTTCTGCAACTATATTCAGAGAACCTGAAATTGAGGATATTTTTGGGTGTCCTGCTGCATTAATCATTGATTGCGCAATATCTGATGCTGTGGATGTAGAAATCTCTTCAAGTTTTTTATCAAAAAGATTCTTGATTTCAGCTGAGCCTTTGAACCCAGAAGGCAGAGACTTCCAATATTTTTTAGGTTTTAGAAATTTTGATGATTGTAAGGCTTGTTCAATAATTCTGGAATATTTATCAGGATTATTTGTCTGAGCTGAAGAAATTTTTTTTTGATTAATTACCCGTATGCCAAGATTCCTGTCTTGGTTTTGTTTGATTTCTGCTATCTCTGAATCGGTAATTCGAACAGTGAAGATTTTTTTTTGTACAAAGATTGCTTCGCACTCGTCAATATGCAAATTTTTTGCACGTGTTAGTGCCGCCTCGCAGGCAGACAATTAATCGCGCCTTGGATTTTTGTAATTGAATTCGTTGATCTTTATTAGTTCAAAGTACGAGCCAAATTGCGAAGTATCATTAACAGTATCAAGCTCATCAGAATATTTAACACCATCTTCAAATTTCTTTAAAATTTTGTAGGTGGTGTTCCTTTGAGCTGGAATACGATTAATTTCTCTGCTCAGACGGCGAATTTCTTTTGGTCTGAGAAGTTGTCCCTGGGTAGAACCAGCTGATGTAGAAATACTTTCGTTGATCAATGTTCCACCAAAGTCATTTGCGCCCCACATTAGTAAAAGCTGGGACATTTTCTGGCCTTCTTTTACCCAGGACATTTGGATATTGTTGATGTAGTTATTTAGCATAATTCGGGATACAGCATGTGTCAAAAGAACATCTTTTGCACTTGCTCCCTGTCTAATTCCGTCATGAAGGTGGTGTTTGTACATTGGTGCCTCATTGAAGATGAAATTTAATGGAACAAACTCTGTAAACCCACCAGTTTCTTTTTGAATTTCTCGAATCTTTGCTAGATGCTGTACACGGTCATATGGACTTTCAATATGACCAAACATCATTGTAGCAGTAGTATTGATTCCCATCTTGTGTGCAGTTTTGATTACATCTATCCAATCCTTTACACTAATTCTTCCTGGAGAAATTTTGTCTCGCATTTTCTGATCTAAAATTTCTGCTGCTGTACCGGGAAGTGTATCAACTCCTGCATGCCTTAACCGCATAAGATAATCTTTTACTGAAAGTTCTGATCTGGATGCACCATACAAAACCTCCTCAGGCGAAAACCCATGAATGTGAATGTCTGGAATTTTAGCTTTGATTGCAATACAAATGTCTTCGTACAAACTTGCATCCAAATCTGGCGGAAGTCCTGCCTGGATGCAGACTTCAGTTGCACCAAAATGATGAGCTTCAGTTGCTCGTCTGACTATCTCTTCTTTTGGCAAAAAGTATCCATCTTCTTCTCTAAAGTCTCTGCTAAAGGCACAAAATCCACATTGCTTTATGCAAACATTTGTGAAGTTAATGTTCCTATTGATAACATAAGTGACAATATCTCCAACCCTTCGTTTTCGCAGCTCATCAGCTACTGCTCCAACTAGATGAAAATCAAGTCCTTTTGCATTGTACAAATTTTCAGCTTCGTCTGGTCTGATTTCTTTTTCAGAAAGTGCACGGTCAAGAGTTTTAGCTATTACAGGATCTGAATCTTTGAAAAAAGCCTCGAAATTTTTTAGCGCCAATAATCATTCCTCACTAAATTTTCGCCGTCGTTTATTGATAACATTTTTTCAACTAAGGTTGATTCTACCATGTTAAAGAATTCAGGATATACTGGAAACCTACACTTTAATTCATAGCCAGCTTTTAGGCTATTTTCTTCAATCTTCTTTATCTCAGGCCAAGAAAACTCTGGATTAACATAATCTGGCGTTATTGGAGATATTCCTCCCCAGTCGTTTATGCCGACTGAGAGAAAACTACTATATGATGTCGGGGAGAGATTAGGCGGAATTTGTATATTCATCTGAGGCATTATGATTCTGGCAAGTGCAACGACTATTTTGAAATAGTTTTCATCAGCTGAAGGATAGTCTTTCATCAAAGTGTCTGATTTTGGATTAAAGTTTTGCAAAATAACTTCTTGAATATTTCCATACCTCTCGTGAATATCTTTTATTGCAAAAATAGAATCGATTACCTCAAATGGAGTTTCACCAATTCCAACTAGAATCCCAGTTGTCATTGGGATTTTTAGCTGCCCCGCTTCTTCCAAAACTCTAAGTCGTTCATCAGGATTCTTACTTGGAGCCAAGTGGTGCGGCATTCCTTTTTCTGTTAATCGTTCACTGACATTTTCTAGCATTAGCCCCATGCTTGGGTTAGTTTTTCTTAATTCCTTCATCTCAGCTTTAGTTAAATTTCCAGCATTGGTGTGGGGAAACAAACCTGCGTTCAAAGCGATTTCAGACGCGTGAACTAGATACTCAAAAGTACTAGAAAATCCATTTTGATCAAGCCATTCTCGTGCCAGACTATAACGTTCTTCAGGACGTTCTCCAGTAACAAACAAAGCTTCAACACATCTGTATTTTTTAGCTAATTTAGAAAGATTTTGTACATCCTCTTTTGACATTAATGAAAGTTTTGACTCACCTGGTTCTGCTTTGTAAGTACAATATGTGCAGGTATCTCGACATAGATTAACTAAATTGAAGAATGCTTTTTTAGAAAATGTTACAACTTTACCATGATTTTTATTTTGTAGAATTTTTGCTGTTTTGAAAAGCTCATCAGGGTTTTCCTTTGAAATTTTAAAAACTTGATAGTACTCTTTTATTGAAATTTTTCTTCCATCTAAAATTTTGTTAAAGGATTCACAATTTAGAATGAGCTCACTCAATACCTGTGATACCTTGGATTCAAGTATTTATGCTTGTATCAAATTTAATTCAGATTTGGTCGTTCTTCTAAAAGTATGACAAAGTTTGTATTCCGACCATCTCTTAGAATTTCTAAAACCATTTCATCACCAACTGATTTTTCCCTTTGCAAATGAATCAAAATGTCGTCAATTTTTCTTACAGGTTTCCCATCTACTGATAAAATAACATCTCCTCCAACCTGGTAAGTTACTCCGTCAATTTCCTTGGTCTTAGATGATCCTATGAGACCAGCTTTATCTGCGGGACTTTTTTCAACAACCGTTACTATTAGGAATCCTTTAGCATCTTTGAGATTCAATATCCCGGCAAGATCAGGGTCAATATCCCTTCCAGAAATACCAACCCAGGGATGATGGTACTCACCCTCCTCAATTAACTGTGGGGCAATCTTTGAAACCGTTTTAGAAGGAATAGCAAAACCAATTCCAGTAAATTCTCCTATCGCTGATTGAATTGCAGTGTTGATTCCAACTACTTCACCTTTTATGTTTAGAAGAGGTCCACCAGAATTACCTGGATTGATTGCAGCATCTGTCTGAATAACATCAGGAATTGAAAATCCGGTGTCTTGAGATGGCAACAATCTTCCTAACTGACTAACAATTCCTGCAGTCATTGAACCCGATAATCCAAACGGGTTGCCGATAGCTACAACTTGCATTCCTACCTTTAGATTAGAAGAGTCTCCCACCGGAAGAGGATGTAATAGAGATGGGTCAGCATCAACTTTGATTACTGCAATATCTGTAAACGGATCACTTCCAATAATATTAGCATTGTAGGAAGAACCATCTAAGAAAGTAACTACAATCTTTTCTGAATTGTCAATTACATGATGATTGGTAATAACATGTCCACTTTGATCAAAAACAAAACCAGAACCTACACCATTAAGCCCTGCAATCTGTTCTGATTTAATGACATTAACCCTTACAACCCCAGCTTCAGATCTCTCAAAGATTTCTGTAAGAGATAGATCTTTGCTAGTTAGAATAGGAGTTTGTTCTCCGACTGTAGTTGCTGAATGTCCATTAGTGACAATTATTTCTGGAGGTAAAATGGTAGCAGGTGGGATCATCATAAATGTAAATACAACTAATACTACAGCTGCTCCTAAAAATCCACCAACAATTATTCCTGATTTTTCCAAGAGATAGAAACTTGTTCTAGTTCATCTATAACCCTTACTGACCAATGTTATCTTTTACTAAACACTGATAGAATTTTGGACTTGTTCTTTCATACAATAATCCCTTCCTCTCCAAGTCACTGCTGTTTTACTTTTTGCCTGTAAGATTCCTGCTAAGAATCCTGCTACTACAATGAAACTTCCTATTGGTATTAAGATCACATGAATTGATTTAATGCCCAAGCCTTTTGTTGCGTCTGCAATACATGCAAAATAAACAAGTATAGACGCAATGGCTGATATGAAAAACAGTAATGAAAAAGAATCTCCTAAATTAAAAAATGCTGATGAATATGCCAGAATGGGAAAAGGCATTAAGAGCAAAAAAAGAATTGCAAAAAAAACTCCAACTGCTATACGATTATTTTGAAGGAAAAATGGAACCATCAATCTTTTAATTGCATTCCATAACGTATCCCAATTTCTGGCCCAAACTGCCTCAACCAAATGTTCGCCACGAACCATTTTTAATTTGTATCCTGAATCTTTTACCTTCTTTCCAAGTGCTCCGTCTTCAATTAATTCTTGTTTTACCCCTTCATGAGTTCCAACAGACTCGTAAACTTTTCTTTTAATTATAAAAAAACTGCCAAAAAAATACCCAGTTTTTTTGGTTGGATCATTAACTCGTGTTGCAGAAAATCGTGTATGCAAAAATGTTGAAATTACAGGTAAAGTAATTTTTGTCCAATTATCAAGACACAACATCTTTGGAATAACTGTTAGAGCATCTAAGTTAAATGAAAGAAGATGTGACACTGCAAGAGAAATTATTTGTCTAGAATGTTTTGTATCTGAATCTGTGCATAACAAAAGTTCCCCAGAAGATTTTCTATATCCTTCAATACATGCCCAGTTTTTGCCCATCCAACCTTCAGGTTTTGGTTTTGCACTTACATGAATAATTTTAGAATTTTTTTTGGCATAATCCTCAATAATACTACCAGTAGAATCTTGAGATGAATCATCAACTGCGATTATTTCATAATCTTCATAATCCTGATCTAATAATGAATCAAGACACTTTCCAATGAAATTCTCTTCATTCCTTGCAGGTAAAATTACTGAAACCTTTGGTTTTGTTTCATCTTTAATATCAAATCTGTCAAGATATGGAGTATCTCTAAATGTAATGAGCATTGATTTTATCAAAACAATCCATGCAATAATTACGCCAAGCATTATGGCTGTAAGCACATAGTTCAACACATCTAAAATTAATTCCATGAAATTATCTCTCAGCTTCTTGTTTTATGCTTTGAAGCGCTTGTTCTGTTCCGCTTTTAACATGTTTTTTTATCATCCCCGTAAACATCCCCATCATACCTGATAGTTTCATATCCCAAACCGCTTCTAGGGTGACTCCTTTTTCAGTAGGTTTTAGACTGATGATTTTCGTGCCTTTGATAATTCCATCAGTAAAAACTGCTTCAATCTTTTCTTTGGGAAACAAAGTTACTTCTTGCATGCATTTTGAATCCCTAAAAGCAATTGTAACTTCTCTGGTAATTTTATTCCCATCTGATGAAATATTTCTGATTTCTTTTGTTCCTTTCCAATATTTTGTTTCATTATCTAAATCAGACACAATATCCCACACTTTTTCCAATGGGGCATTTATCATAGTAGATATCTGAATTTGAGCCATTATTGGATTTTCTGGAATTATAAAATATTAATTTTGGTTTTCGAAATTCATTTTAACGGGATTTTAAAACCATACTTATGCCTGTCTCTTATGAAGACTTTAAAAAATTGGATTTACGTGTGGCCAAAATCATATCTGTTGAAAAAATTCCTGGAAAAACGAAAATTGTTAAGGGTGTTGTTGACTTGGGATCTGAAAAACGTGATGTAATAATTGGCGGTGCAGAATTTTATCAACCTGAGGAACTCGTAGGTAGAACAGTAATAGTTGTTACCAATCTTGAACCAAAAAAATTGGCAGGAGTAGAATCAAATGCCATGTTGCTTGCAGCCGATGTTAACAACAAACCTTATTGGCTTACAGTAACTGAAGAAGTTGAACCAGGGACAAGAATTTTATAATTAACCTATTCCAGGCCCTTCAGTCTTTGGTTCAGTTGGCTTTGTGGCAACTTTTTGGTCAAACTCAGATGTATCTATTTTAATTTGTAAAATTTTTCCTATAACCCCAATAATGTTACTGGCAGTTCCGTATTGTGGAGATTCGATATCAAGGATTTCACCAAAAAGACCTACACCATTAATTTTTTGTGTCTTTGCTAGGCCCAAAATTAATCCATTAAACCATGTAATGGTGTTAACCTCAGAAGAAAGCGGTTTTACATCATGAGACTTTAACATATCAAGAGCTTCAGCATTTGTTGCTACACCAAAAACCTTGCTACCCTTCCCGTTTTTACTTGGCAGATAACCACCAGTTGTTATAACCATCTTTATGTTTCCCATTTTTTTTACAGTGGAAAGAACTGCTTCAGCAATTTCAAAAACTGTACTAGGTTCTTGTGGCTGGTTTTCTCCAGAAAAAATTGCCACTGAATTTTTCTCATCTATTGTAATAAAATACTCGTCATGTGGGAGATCGATTAATCCTTTTTTCAAATTTACCCATGGTTTATCGGTTAGGACTATTTTGCAAGCTTTTTTTGTTTTTAATGTCTTTGTCAGGTGTTGGGTTACTAGGCCTCCGACCTTTCCCATGTCTGGCAACGAACTAATCAGAGTAATGTCTTTTAAATTAAAATCTTGAATTTTATCTATTTTCATAACAGTTCCTATGTATTATAGTATATCCACCTTACTTTTCAAAACTAAAAATTTTTGTAATTGCTTATAGCTTAATCATAAATCATAAGTTTTTTTTCTTCAAGCAATGCATGAAGATTATTTACAGATCTGTATACATCCGCTTCTTTTTTTGCACCAGTACAAACTAATTTGCCTGAAGAGAAAAGCAAAATCACAGTTTTTGGATCCAGCATTCTATGAATCAAACCCGGAAATTGTTCTGGCTCATACATACTTCGAGGAAGTGTTCTGGCTGCTTGTTCTAAGTGAATTTTTCCACCAAGATTGATAGATGCAACTATATTTTGTATTGTAACTGTTGCCTCTTTTTTAACTTTAATTCCTCCCTTTCGCAATCTTTGTACAACAGTCTTTACTGCTTTTCTTGACATTTCCTCAGACTTTGCACCAGTACAAACCATTTTTCCTGAAGTAAAAATCAGCGTGGCAGTTTTTGGAACTTTTAATCGAAATACCAGACCAGGGAATTGATCAGGATGATATTCAACATCTGGAAATGTTCTTGTAATTTCATTCAAATCCATTTTTTGGTCTACTGAAGCTGAAGCGACAACATTTTCTATGCTAACTATGGGCTTTGTTTGAGGCATATTACGGGATTCCGTAATCACTACTATAATAAAAGCAATCACTAATTCTTCACCTCAGAGTACAAAATTTTTCAAAAAATTACTCTCCAAGTCAAGGTTATATCTCAATTTGCAAAGAAAGAAAAAATTCTTTGACAACAGGTTTAACGAATGGTTTAATTTAGAAAAGCTAAAGGCTGAGTCTAGTGGATTTTACAAATTTTGATATTGCTGAATTTTTTGGTATGGGTGATGATTCCAACCCTCTTCTTTGGCTGATTTGGATAATTCCAATTGTTATTTTTGTTTTTTATGGTCAACGAATTCAACTTCAAATTACTTCTAATGAAATTAAAAAAAACATTTCTAAATTAAAACAATTCAAAGATGAATCAAGAACTAGTTTAATTGAGCATATAAAAAAAAATTTATCACCATCAGGTGAGCCCACAAAAAAACTTGACCGATTCATAGACTATTTTACGATAATGCCAGTTGATATGGATCCAAATGGCATTATTCCAAAAGTTAGACATATTGTGCGTTCAAGAGAAGATACCACTAGAGAACAAGTAAGGAGGCTATTTTCTGAAATAAATGATTTTGAAGCAAGTAAGGTACAAACTTTAGTTGAAGTTGTAGCTTCACTTCAGCTCTTATACAGAATTGTTAATCATCTTTATCTTACTGCAAAAAAACAAAATAACTATCCTCTCATTTTGCCTCTTCAAATGATGATGCCATTCATTATGGAAGAAGCTACTGCATTGAAAGAAGCAGTTCCAGCTCTTAAACAAGGCCAACCAATAGGGGATGGAATTGGAGCAATGGTAGTTGGAAAAATGATGTTAAACACTACTAAACAAAAAGCCTCATTTGAAACAGTTTGGAGTGAGAAAGATTACAACGGAAGAAAATTATTCTTAATGAAAGCC
>JAZGIF010000137.1:0-4514 GCA_036481835.1 Nitrosopumilaceae archaeon | reverse complement strand
GCCAAACTAGTCAAATACAAGTTGGCAAAAAACATTAAAAAAATTTCAAAAAACACTTTGGTTTTAGATCCATTTTCTTCAAAAACACTTTTACGAAATGACAGAAAACGTGTTAAATCAATAACTGCAATTGACTGTTCTTGGAATCTTGCAGATCAAACATTTACTAAACAGTATCCTGGATTACGACGAAAACTTCCACCACTTTTTGCAGGAAATCCTGTAAACTATTCTAAAATTGGAAAGTTATCCTCAGTAGAAGCCATAGCAGGTGCAGCTTTTATTTTAGGTTTGAATGATTTGGCCCACGAGTTACTTGATAAATTCAAGTGGGGCCACACCTTTTATGAACTAAATAAAGAACTATTAGATGATTATTCAAAAATAGAATCCGAGGAAGAAATTCCACAACTTCTAAAAGAATACAATATTTCATGATGTCTTTGACGGATATTTGCCTGTATCCATTCACTATATTCACTCAATAGAGATTTATTCAAGGATTATTTCCAGACGGGTGGATAGTATTGAGTTCTGAAAAGCCCTCAACAGGTCTTGTACGAAGTTTGTCTTTAACTGACGCAACAATGGTTGGCGTTGCTGCTATGATCGGTGGCGCAATTTTTGTTTTAGTTGGGCCTGGAATGGCAGAAGCTGGCCCAGCCTTGATGATTGCATTTTTGTTAAACGGAATCATTACTGTGTTTACTGCATTAACATACGCAGAACTTGGTTCTGCCCTTCCAGCAACTGGAGGGGGCTACATGTGGGTCAGAGAGGGACTTCCACGGCCCAATTCATATGTTAGTGGATGGATGGCTTGGTTTGCTCACTCTATTGCAGGAAGCTTGTATGCAGTAGCGTTTGGTTCCTTTTTTGGTCATTTGTTAATCACAGCAGGAATTTTGAGTAACTATGATTTTCTTCCAGTTGATAAAATATTTGCAGCAATAGCAATTCTTATTTTTACTTTAGTCAACATACGCGGCGCATCAGACACTGGCAAAGTAGGAAACGCAATTACATTTACACAATTAGCTATAATTGCAATACTTATTGGTGCTGCCCTCTTTGCAGTCGCATTTACCAACCCCAATTGGCAAGACAACTTTGCAGATTTCTTTCCACACGGAACGGTAGGATTAGTTATTGCGATGGGCCTGACATTCATCGCATTTGAAGGATATGAGATTATTGCACAGGGAGGAGATGAAATAAAGAATCCAAGAAAAAATATTCCCAGGGCTATTCTAATTTCTTTAGGAATTGTAGTTACAATTTACATTGTATTTTCATTCTCATTTATTGCTGGTCTAAATTCTAATGATCTTGGCCAACCGGCTTGGGAATTTATTGGAAGTTATGGCGAGCTAGGTATCATAGAAGCTGCCAAATCCTTTTTGCCATTTGGAGCTTTAATTGTTCTGGGTGGTGGAATTGTATCAACACTTTCTGCCCTTAATGCCACTACCTTTGCTGCAAGTAGAGTATCATTTGCAATGGGTAAACAATACAACCTACCATCCTTATTCAGCAGGATACATACAAAGTACAAAACTCCATTTGTTTCCACAATTATTTCTGGTTTTATCATGCTGATTATGGCACTATCGCTTGATCTTACATCTATTGCAATTGCTGCAAGTGTCATGTTTCTATTCTTGTTTACTCAAGTAAACATGGCTTCAATTACAATCCGAAGAATGCATGGAAAGAAACTAAAGTATGGTTTCAAAACCCCGTTTTTTCCAGTCTTTCCAATAATTGGCATGATTGTGGCCGCTGGTTTAGCACTTTATCTTTTATTCACTCACCCACAAAGTTGGGCAATAGCGATTGCATGGATATTGCTTGGATTTTTTATTTACAAATTCTACATATCAAAAAAAGAACAAGAGCATTATGCGCCTACAGTTTTTAATCAAGGTCCAGAAGAAAGAAAAGCATTTCGAATTTTGGTTCTTTACAACAAAAAGACTGCAACTAGATTATTAAAAATTGCAGATGCAATTTCTCATGAAAAAGAAGGCGAAATTTCATTTTTGAATGTAATCAAGGTACCTATTCAAGTTCCATTAACCTTAGCACAAGAATTTGGAGAACCAGGAATGAAATCATTTGATGATTTTAAAAAATCTATAGAACATTCAATACGGCATAGATATCTAGTTAGATTATCTCACGACGTTACTGAGGCAGTGCTTGCCACGGTTGAAGAACAAGGAATCAACACAATGATTGTAGATTTTTCATTTTTACGAAACAATAGAAAATTACTCTCTCTTTCAACATGTGACATTATTGGTGTAAAACTTCGTGGTGGTTTTGAAAAAGACATTCAAAACATTGTGGTTTCATACGATAAAGGCCGCCATTCAAATCTTGGCTTAGAATTGGCAACTATGCTCTCAAAATTTTACAATAGTGGTATCAGAATAGTGAGGGCAGTAGTTGAACCTCCTGAGGAAGAACTTGCCATCTTAAACAAAATCAATGAAAAGATGTTTGATTTAGAACTGAAAAAAGTCCCCTTTGAAAAGGTATATCCAGTATCAAGCAATGTTGTGATAAAACTTTTGGAAAACTTTGACAAGAAAAAATCCGAAGTTGTTATTGCTGGTGCTGGTAACCAATCTGATCAAGCTTTTAGTCCAAAAACTTTGGAAATCGTTGATCGTTCTAAAAAAACCGTTTTTGTTGTTCGGAATCATCGCTTTTCAGAATTTAGAACAAGAACATTTTGGCGACTTTTATCTTCTCGTTTAGAGGAAAACCGTTACCTATACAGATTATACATTGAAGCACTTCATTTAGCACACCTAGTCAAAGCAAAACGTGAAAAAGGTCGTTATGATGAGGAATACTTTGATGCAAAGATTTCATAAAATTTTCATAAATTAGAAAAATTAAAATTTTATTACATCCTATCAAATCCAGGTGTGAGCTGGTGCACGACACGCTGCCCCGGCAGAGGAAACTCCTCCCTCCATGTAGGAAGTATGATTCGGAGACGGATAGTCAGAGATGATTGGAAACAGAATAGAAAATTAATCCGACCTGGTGTACAATGATGGCAAAACCTGAGGTTCCCAGAGAAGGAATGTAACATCTGACCCATACGGAGCAAGGCCAAATAGAACTATAAGATCCTGCACTTGGTTCAGGTAGGCCGCAAAGCGAAATATCGTAAAAACAGAAGGAGGGTTACTGCCAGCACGCACTAAGATGGTTTCCAGCCTTTAGGCATTGAACCTTTTTTGCTTGTATCAGATGTTGTAGATTCAGTTTTCTTTTCTTCTTCGTACACACTTTTGGTTTGTGCATATTCAGATTCACCAATCAATTGAGCTTCTCCTCTAACCGTTTGATATCCACCAGAAGATGCACTAGTTGCGACCCCTCTTAATTGCGAAGGGTCAATTCCTTGTTGTCCCATGCCTTCTTCTTTCTTTAATTTTCTGTTACTAATGATCAATATCGCAATGGCGCCAATACCGGCCATTCCTGCCATTCCATAAATTATCGATATTGGAAATTCTCCAGTTGATGTAGTTGCATAACCTTCTGGGGGTGTCGGACTAACTCCAAATGCTTCAGCACCATATGACGTTTCAATAGCCGCAAAACCAATTATATCAATTTCTGCTGAATCTGCTGATTGGACTGACCTGACAAAATATTCTTTATCTGCAACAAATGTAGCCTCTTGGATTCTTTCTACTTGTCTTCCCTCTCTGATACTACTTTCTCCCATGGTAAACGAAGATACTACAAAACCTGAAATTTCTTCAGATAACCCAAATGTACTGGCATCTACGTTGATTCCTGTTGGGTCAAACAAAAAGTGCCAATTGCCAAGTGGTTGGTTTTTAATTCCTTCTGCATCAATAAGGTTCTGTGAAAGAAGTATTTCTGCTTCAGAACCTTGCATTAACGAATAAACACCTGGTTCTTGTGATTGCAACACTGAAATTGGTCTGTTAATATCAACACCATCAATTACAACAGGTCCTTGAACAGTCAAACCTCTCCATGCTGCGTCAATCAATGCAGGACTAGCTAAAGAGTATTCTCTTAAACTGAAAAAGGAGAGGGTTGGTTTTAGAACTATTTTGTAATCAATTGCTGTATTTAGTTCTCTAGCTGTAAGCTTTGCAGATGATTCTACTGTTAAATCAGTGATGCGAGCGCTGCTTCCATCAGCAGTTATTTTATCATTTAATTTTTGTATTAGTTCTTGTACTCCGGGGTTTGATTTATCTGCAGCAACTTTAACAGTCCAGCCATTTCCTCTTAATTGGTCAGCAACATCTCCACCTTCCGGATATTCAATAAAAACAGTTTTTTGATATTTTATTTCAAAGTCTGTAGTCTTGGAATCTGGATTAATTCTTACATCAAGCTGTGCTCCCCATGCCAATGAATTTGTGCTAACTAGGATTAAACTTAGAAAAATTACATAAAAGATCCATTTTAGCACGAAATTTGGACGATGATTTGCAGTAATAAACCTA
>JAZGIF010000136.1:0-2121 GCA_036481835.1 Nitrosopumilaceae archaeon | reverse complement strand
TCATGGTAACTCGGTTAAGACCTAGTTTTTTAGAAATTTCAACTCCGGAAAGTCCAGTCTTTTCTTTGCTTAGAACATCAACTAGTTTTTCTTTGATTTTTTCTTCTTGGTATCCTCTTGCCATACTGCTCTAAAATATTGGAGTTTCGTATAAAGTCTCATTAATGATTTGAAAGTTTGGTTGAAGGTTCTTTGTAACAAACGTTATATAGTTGGGTACTTTATTGTACCGTAAGGTTAGGTAAAATGCCAAAAGCAGGTTTCAAATCAATTACAATTTCTGAAACGGTATATGAAAAATTCTTTGATGTTTATGCAAAGAACAAAAGCGAACTAACCATGAAAGGTGTAAACAGCTTTGCTGGATACATCACATACCTACTAGAAGATTCGATGCAAAAGGACAAGACTTTTGCAAGATATGCACCAAAGCTCGAAAAGATTTCTGTCGATGGGGATAGAGTGATAATTAAAGATAATATCAAAAATAGAATTGCCGAAGTTGCAATTCAAAGAGGAGAGCTTTATTGCCAGTTGTGTGAGAGTAAAGATTGCTTCCATGTTGGCTTTGTTTTTTCACTTCCAGATGTTTACGAAGTTTTAAACGCTAAAGGAATTCGTCGTCCAAAATAAAATAGTGGAGGAGGTGGGATTTGAACCCACGAACCCCTAAGAGACAAGATCACCCATTTTTAAGATCTTAAGTCTTGCGTGTCCAAAAAGCATAGTGCTTTCTTTGGCCAGGCTTGACTACTCCTCCGCCGAGTAACTAAAATTTTCTGAGAGATTTAACAGTTTAGAGATTTTCAAGAATACAATCAAAATTATAAAGAGCCCATGCAGAGCCAAGAATGCTTGCTTCGATAGCTCAGCCTGGTAGAGCGTTACCTTGGTAAGGTAAAGGTCGCGGGTTCGGATCCCGCTCGGAGCTTTAATAATTTTTAATTAATAGTTCAGAATGACCTGTTCGCTTTTTAGAGTCAGAATTAATGGCTCGGTTTGCCTCAATTTTTCTTATTTTCCAAGAATTTTTTGAAAAAATTTCCAACACTTCTTTAGAGTTGGAATTTGATAACATGAATTTACAATTTTTAGAATCCAATTTTTCGCATAGCTCACAGAGGCGTTTTAGATCATCATATGTGAAATTACGATTTGTGTAACTAGTGAAATTTGCAGTTGTGCTTACTGGTTGGTATGGGGGATCAAAATATACAAAATCATTTTTTTTGACATCATCCAGAATAGTCGAGAAATCCCTACAGGATATTTGGATCTTTTTGGATTTCAAAACTTGATTGACTGATCTGAGATTTTCTTCATTTACTATGTTGGGGTTTGTATAACGACCAAGGGGAACATTGAACTTTCCTTTGCTGTTAACCCTGTACAATCCGTTGAAGCATGTCCTATTCAAGAAAATCAATCTAGAGGTTTTTTCTACTTGTCCTTTAGGCTCGCTGTCTCTTACTGAATAATAATAGGAGTTAGAATTTTTCGAGTAATTTTTGGCATGATTCTTGAGTGAGGAAATTAGTTCATCGACTCTATCTCGAATTGTGATATAAGATAAAACAAGGTCCGAATTCAGATCAGAAACTATGAACCTTTGTTTTGGATAATTGAGAAACACATGAAACATCATTGCACCACCTCCCAAAAATGGTTCAAAATATGAACCAAAATTTTTTGGAATGTGTTGATTCAATATAGGAATTAATTGTCGTTTTCCGCCTGCCCATTTTACAAATGGTCTTGGAGCATAGCTTAGTAACTGTCCTGATAGTTGTTTCACTCGCCATACTTTTTGATTTAGTTAATTGACGAGTGATTTGTAAAATATTACTTCTAGTACAATATTTTTTTATCAAATAAAGAATAGGTTAAATACAAATTTCGTAATGCTTGAAATTCGTCCAATCTAGGCCAAAAATTTAGATCATATCTACTAAAATCTAAATAATAAAAGAAAAAGATTTAGGAATTTTTTAGTCCCATTTCGACCATGCGGCCATCCATCTATACGTCCACGTAGTCAGTTTACATCCTAACGCGGCCATAGTAACGGACAACACTGCACCAGCACCTGCACCAAGCGCGACAGGACTGTTATAGAACTTT
>JAZGIF010000135.1:0-2441 GCA_036481835.1 Nitrosopumilaceae archaeon | reverse complement strand
GAAATCCGCTGACTGTGATCAAAGGAACTGTTGAAATAATAAAAGCTAAAAACAAGAAAATAGATACAGAATTTTCTTCAAAACAAATTGAAATGATGGAACGTGCCGTTTCTAGAATGTCAAATCAAA
This sequence comes from Nitrosopumilaceae archaeon, assembly GCA_036481835.1. Lineage (GTDB taxonomy): Archaea > Thermoproteota > Nitrososphaeria > Nitrososphaerales > Nitrosopumilaceae > CSP1-1. The sequence goes on along the minus strand of JAZGIF010000135.1, from coordinate 2,312 downwards.
TTGATGAGGTTTTAGATTTTGTTAAAATTCAAACATTGCACGCTACCAAGAACTCTTTGTTTGAGACTATAGGATTATCTGTTACGAAAATCAAAAAATCCGCTGATTTTTCAATTAATGTAGTGGGTAATAACGTTCAATTTGTATATGATGCGGATAAACTTGAAGTTGTTTTAGATAATGTAATTACAAATGCTGTTGAGGCAATAAATGAAAAAGGGCAAATAGACATACGGGTAAATGATAATTCAAATGAAATTGTCATAGAGATTGAAGATTCTGGAACTGGGGTTCCGGAAGAACTTTTAACAAAGATTTTTGAACCATTATTTACTACAAAACAAAGAGGAACCGGACTCGGATTAGCAAGTTGTAAAAGAATTATAGAACAACATGGAGGAAGCATTAATGTAAAATCAAAACCAAGTATGTTTATTATTAAATTGCCTAAACTACTTGAAATTTCAATGTTTTAGTTTTAAAGATAAAATTAACTTGCAGCATATTTTTCGTTGATTTCTGACCATGATGATGGTCTTTGCCTTAATACTTTGTTGATTATCATAGGAACACTTGAACGATCAAATGGTTTTACAACGTAATCTCTTGCACCTAGTTTCATAGCGTCCTGAACAGTGTGTTTTTCTTCTACCGATGTAATCATAATAACTTTGGCTCTTGGATTTATTTTTAATATTGCACGCAAGGCTTGAACACCATCTGCGCCAGGCATGGTGACATCCATTGTTACAAGGTCTGGTTTGTATTTTTGGAATTTTTTTACTGCATCTATTCCATCTTGAGCCTCAACTATTTCTCTTGATAACCCATTAGTCTTGATAATATCAATTAGCACTTGTCGCATGAATCTAGCATCGTCTACAACCATAATTACAGGACTTTTACTGGACATTTGTAATCAATTTATTAATTTTTTGAGAGAAATTATTCTATTGTTTGTCGAGAATGAACAGATCCAGTACCAAATTTAATGGCAAGTGCCAGAATTAGTGTTTTACATTTCATCTATTGCCTTTTTAAAAACATCTACAGGCTGATTACCTCTAATCTTGATGACCTTGTCATCATTAAAAATTAAAAATGAAGGAGTAGCATCGATTCCAATCTCTTTTCCAAATTTTTCTAAATCTAACACCTTTTGACGATATTTGTGAACATCTAAACACGAATTAAATTCATTAATTTCTAAATCTACGTTTTGTGCAAATTCATCTAGTGAATCTCTCGTAATCCAACCTGTTCTTTCACCCTCCCAATTGTTATACAGTTCATCATGATATTCCCAATACTTGCCCTGGTCTTCAGCACAATGAGCTGCTTCTGCTGCTAGAATAGAGTCTGGTCCATTTAATGGAAAATCTTTGAAAACCAGTTTGACTTTTCCCTGATTTACATATTCTTCAAGGATAATATTTAGACTGCTTTCATGAAATCTATAACAGAACGTACATTGGTAATCTCCCCATTCAAGAATAGTAATTGAGGCAAAGGAGTTCCCTAGAATTGGTGAGCCATTTTCAATAAGATCTTTTGTTGTTAAAATGGAATCATTTTCCTCATTATTAAAAAATGATAAAAAAACTCCTGTAATAATTCCAATCAATATAGGAATTGCAAAAAGATAATATCTATTCAATATGTTCAGATGAATTTTTAATACTCGTAAATAGTTTTCAAATATTTCTATGAATTTTCTGATCGCATCTTATTCACAAATCTCAAAAATTATAAAAAAAAATTCTAGTGTCTACAATTTAAATACAACAATAAGGACTCCAATTAAAGATGTCTGAATCTAGGGGTATTACTGTTTCAAAATCTGGAATTCCAATTTATGCAGTAGCAATTTTGGCAATAATTTTTGCATTTGGTATGTTTTTTGTAGGTTATGATCAAGGACATCTCTTCAGTATTGTAATTGGCGAGCAAGCATTAGAGGATCTTTACATTCATGAGTTAACCCATGACATGCGACATGCAGCAGGGTTTCCGTGTCATTAGATGAAAAAATGAAAATTGCTCTTTTTATTACAATTGTTTTGGTTTCTGGATGTTTTGCAGGAGTAATTCATGGCCTTGCAAATCTTGCAATTGTAGAACCATATTTGGATGAAGCAATTGGAATTGAAAACCAAAATCTATTTTTGTCAGGAGAAGAAGAAGATTCCCCTGAATTTTGGGTAGAGTATAATTCGTATAGATACTGGCAAAAAGGAGGTCAAGTTTTAGCTGGCGCCATTTTGGGTACTTCTATTGGTGCTTTGTTTGGCATAGTTTTTGCATACTCGAGA
>JAZGIF010000134.1:0-4179 GCA_036481835.1 Nitrosopumilaceae archaeon | reverse complement strand
TGAAGTTAAAAATCTCAAAAAAGGAGACAGAGTTTTTGTTCATCATCATGTTCCGTGTTATTCTTGTCACTACTGTCTTCATGGCAATGAAACTATGTGTGAAAAATACTATGAGACCAATTTGTCACCATGTGGGCTAGCCGAAGAATTTATTGTTCCCAAATGGAATGTTGAACATGGTGGAGTAATCAAAATTCCTGACTCAATGAGCTTTGAAGAGGCAGCAATGATTGAACCGTTGGCTTGCTGTATTAGAGCTTGGAATAAAATTTCTTTTCAAGAAAATGATTCAGTTGCAATTTTTGGCGTTGGTGCAACAGGCATGATGCATGTAATGCTTGCTAAAACCAAACAAGCCAGTAAAATTTTTTGTTTTGATATCAATGATTTTCGCTTGGGATTTGCAAATAAATTTGGAATTACTAGTGCATTAAAATCTGATGACTCTCAACGGAAAGAAACAATTCTCAATGAAACTGATGGTCGCGGAGTTGATGTAAGCATTGTTGCAACTGGAAATCTTCACGCGTTTATTGATGCAATTGATCTTACAAGAAGGGGCGGTACTGTAGTTTTATTTGGAGTGCCATCAAAGGGTGCAAAAATAGATTTGGATATGAGCATCGTTTATTCAAAAGAAATTACTGTGGTTACAAGTTATGCAGCATCAGATCATGATACAAAATCAGCATTACAATTAATCGAGTCCTCAAAAGTTGATGTAAAAAAACTAATCACGCATACTTATTCCCTTTCAGAATCTCAAAAAGCCTTTGAACATGCTCACAAAGGTTCAGACTCGATGAAGATAATAATTACAAGTTGAGAAAGGCTTAAGAAAGGCAACACAGCACTTTGAAAAACGAAGATCAATGGACTGGGGATTAAAAAATAGGATTTCCCGAATAATCAATCCTACAGATGGTAAAGCAGTGATGTTAGCAGTTGATCATGGTTACTTTTTAGGTCCCACCGAGAAATTAGAAGTTCCAAGTAAGACCATTCGTCCTATTTTGAAATATTGTGATTCATTGATGTTAACTCGTGGAGTTTTGAGAACCTCAGTTGATGCACGATTTTCTATACCTGTAGTTCTTCGAGTCTCAGGAGGTTCTAGCATCATTGGAAGTGACCTTTCAAATGAAAAAATTACAACAAGTGTAAAAGAAGCAATTAGGCTAAACGTTAGTGCCCTTGCAATGTCTATTTTTGTTGGTGCAAAACACGAACATGATTCTTTAGTTAGTTTAGGAAATTTAATTAATGAAGCCGAAGAATATGGAATTCCAGTTCTTGCAGTAACCGCTGTTGGAAAAGAACTTGGAAAACGAGATGCACGATATCTCTCGCTTGCATGTAGAATAGCTGCAGAATTTGGTGCTCATATGGTTAAGACATACTATTGTGAAGACTTTGAAAAAGTAGTTGAAAGCTGTCCAGTTCCTGTAATCATTGCAGGTGGTCCAAAGCTAGCCGAAAAAGAAGCATTAGAATTAACTAAAAATGCTCTTGATGCAGGAGCATCTGGTGTTGATATGGGACGAAATATCTGGCAATCTGAACACCCAGTACCTATGATTAGAGCAGTTCGTTCTATTGTTCATGGACGTGTAACAGTGAACGAAGCTCATGATTTGTATAAAAAACTTGTAAAAGAAGATCAAAAGACTCCAAAAACTCTTACAAAACAAGTTGCAGTTGCTAAAACTAAAAAAGCTGCAAAGAAATCAAAATAAATCATCCATCTTTAATCTTAGATAGATGAATATGAATAATTTTCCATGTAGGTTTTTTTATCAAAACAAAAGTTGCTCTTCCTTTAATGGAAATGTGTTCTCCGGTGTATGCTTTGTTATCAACTAGCAATCCTTTTTGAAGTAATTCAAACGCAACGACTGCAGTATCTGTGAAAATACTAATTTTTGGATTAATTATTTCATAATCATAGTCAGAAATACTAACAAATCTTAACTCTTCAAGTGCTATAGTTGTTTTGTAATCTTTAAGATCATAGGGAGGAACGTCACTGAAACTAGAAAAGTTTGGGTCATCAAGTTGAATATCTCGTAACGGTGCAAGATTTTTTGTTTTCCCAGTCTCAAAGAATGTTTCAATAACTTTGATAATTTGTTCTGAATCTGACAAAACCGTGTGTAATTTTACTAGGAACACATCTAAGTCTTGTGAAAGAGATTTGAGCTTGCTTCAAAACTGGGAAAAATTTCTTTAATGATTTTTTATCGATTTGCCAGCAATGTTTATTAATTATATTTGAATGCAATAGATGACTGGTATGAGTAAACCCCGTTCAACTAGCATTTTGAGTATTTTATCGCTAGTTGACCTGAAGCTGTAAATTACCAGCCTAGTTTTAACAAATATAATTTAGGTGAAAATGTTTGAGTGATAATACTATGGAAAATATGATTGGCGCAAGAGCGTTGATGGTTGCTTTAGAAAAAGAAGGTGTAAAGCAAGTGTTCGGGCTACCTGGGGGTGCAAACCTTCCAATGTACGACGAGCTCTTCAAGAGCAACATACGTCATATCTTGACGAGACATGAACAATCTGCTGCACATATGGCAGATGGTTTTGGTAGAGTAAGCAGGAAAGCTGGAGTTTGTTTTGCAACTTCTGGGCCTGGTGCAACAAATATCCTTACTGGAATTGCTACCGCACAGGCAGATTCTGCTCCAATGATTGCAGTTACTGGTCAAGTTCCAGTCAATATGATTGGGCGCGACGCTTTTCAAGAAAGCGATATTATTGGAATGTCAAATCCTAGTGTAAAGTATGCATTCCAACCAAGAACGCCTTCTGAAATTCCCGAAGTTGTGAAAAAAGGATTTTACATTGCAGAAACTGGCAGACCTGGACCTGTACTACTTGATATTCCAAAAGACGTGCAACAAAATGAAGGACAAATGACTTTTCCTGAGGAATTTAAAATCCGTGGTTACCATCCGTGGACAGATCCTGATCTTACTCAAATAGAAAAAGCAATTGAAATGCTTCTTAATGCAGAAAAACCAATTATCTTAGCAGGAGGCGGCGTGATCATTGGTTCTGCTTTTGCAGAATTACAATCAATTGCAGAATTATTGATGATACCTGTGGTAACTACCTTTAAGGGAAAAGGGGCATTTCCGGAAAACCATATTCTTTCACTTGGGCCAATCGGTATGCATGGACATGCAGAAGCAAACAAGTTAATGGTAGAAGCTGACTGCGTTTTAGCAATTGGTACAAGGTTCTCTGATAGATCCGTTGGAACTTTCGAGGAATTTGAAAAACGTTTGAAAATTATACACATGGATGTGGATCCTGCTGAAATTGGGAAAAACCAGAATGCACAAATCGCAGTGGTTGGGGATGTGCAGGCAACATTGAGAATAATGGTAAAGATGCTCATGCAAAAAGCTATCAAAAAGACTGATGAAAACAAATGGATCAAGCATGTAAAAGAAGTCAAAGAGTACTGGAGAGAAAATTTGAAACTACCAAAAGGAGAAATGACTGCAGCAAAAATTCTCAGAAAATTAAGAGAGGTGTTACCTAAAGAAGCAATTACTACTACTGAAGTAGGACAACACCAAATGTGGGCTTCGTTATTTTTTGATGTAATTCATCCTGGAACTTTCTTTAGCTCAACTGGATTAGGAACCATGGGCTGGGGATTTCCTGCAGCAATTGGTGCAAAGGTAGCTAGACCAGATGTTCCAGTAGTTGACATTGCAGGTGAAGGAAGCTTCAACATGACAGAAAACTCTCTTGCAACATCTGTACTAGAAGATATACCTGTGATTGTATTTTTAGTAAACAACTTTTCATTAGGAATGGTTGCACAATGGCAGAGAACCTTCTATGATAGGAGAATGATAGGAATTGATCTCAAAAACTGTCCAGACTATGTCAAGCTTGCAGAATCCTACGGAGCACAAGGAATTCGTGCACAATCCCTTGATGAGCTTGAAAAGGCAATAAAGGCTGGTCTCAAAAGTAATGTTACAACTGTAATTGATATTCCAATTGACCCATTAGAAGACGTTTTACCATTTGTTGCACCTGGCACGCCGTTAAAGGATATGATATTACCCTCGTAGTGATAACAATGGTTGCAATAATATCGATTTTAGTTGAAAACAAAGCAGGAATCTTGTTTAAGGTGACTCATCTCTT
>JAZGIF010000133.1:0-2183 GCA_036481835.1 Nitrosopumilaceae archaeon | reverse complement strand
ACCATGTGGAGTAACAATTATTCTCTCTTCTCCCAATCGTGCAATATCAGAACCAGAATTTTTTGCAATGGTATAAAGATCTTCGACCACTTTTCGTAGCTGTTCAACATCCTTATGAGCAAGAGGAGTAACTCTCAAAATTAGAATCATGTTCTTTTTGATGTCCTCTTTGATAGAATGGAGATCACTTGGATCCCTAATTGTTATTGCTTTTAGATAGGTCGGAGTTTCTTGTTTTTGCATCTAGCTGACAATGCGATCTACTCCTTCAAAAAGTCTTGCATGTCAAAGGTCTTTTACATACAAGTCATGACGCCTAAATTCTGTATTGAATATATTCAGGTTCTGTAGCACAGGATACCAATAAATCCGAATTTTTATTATCTTTTTTAATAATCACAACACTTTGTTCATTTTTTTGGGCATCAGAATAACGTAGAGTTATTTCTGCTGCAAATTTCTCAAATCTATCCAAACCATCTCCTCTCAAAATTGAAATTGGACCCATATGATCACGTGCTTCAAACAAGATATCATTTGAAAGTGCTAATGATTTTATAATTTCATTTTCCTCTTTGTTTCTTCCAACAACAAATTTTATTTTTTGATCAAATCTAAAGTGTCTTCCAACCTTTAACAAATCAATATCGTTTGTGGTAGGTGTTTCTTTATGTTTGAAAAGATCTTTTGCCCTCAATGAAAATGCTGGGTCAGTTAGTAAACAACCACCTCCAGCATTTGGAGGATCTTCAATACCGAATTTTTTTGCTAATTCTAATTGTGGTTTTCTTGATCTGCCCCTGATCATACCAAGATTTTCTCTTTTAATCAAACCATTTTTTTCTGGTAGAGTTTTTGGTAACAAAGCACCTGAGAGAGGTCTTACGATTATTCCTTCAAGATTTGATTCCTTTTCAATAGTTCGTAATGCAGGACCATGTTGACTCATTGGTCTTTGTCCTAGCACTTCTCCTGAAATTATAAACTCTGCACCAATTTTATCCATCTGTTTTTTTGCTGCATCAAACATCATGGCACGACAATCAATACATGGATTCATACCTGATCCAAATCCATGTTTAGGATTCTTTAGCATCTCAATGTATTCATCACCAAGATAAACAGTTTTTAGATTAATACCCAAAGTATCAGCTCTCTCTCTTATCTCAAATCCACATCCTCTTCCACAATCAAAATCACAAAACGGTGTCTTGATCGCAACAGCTGATACTTCAAATCCTTGTTTTTGCATCATTTGAACAGCTAGCTGACTATCTAAACCTCCTGACAGTAATGCAACAACTTTTTTCTTTTCTTTATTTTCTGTCATACCTATCAAGATCTAATTCCACTATACAAACTTTGCAGCAAACATAAATTTAGAAAAGAAAAAACCTTGCACATTGCAACATCGTAGAAAAACTCTTTTGAAATATTCTCAAAAAATTGGCTGTGATACCATAGTTACTTTTGAACCAGAAAATCTATTCTATATTACTGGATTTTGGGGAGAAGCAGTTGGAATATTAGAAAAAAACGGCACCACAACAATCGTATCTCCAGAACTTGAGATAGGTAGAGCAAAAGAAGAATCATTTGATTGTAACGTCATTAGTTCTGAAAGAGGGATTGGCCTAGTCTCATCTTTAATTCCAAAATTGAAAGGAAAGAAAGTTTGTACTGATTGCCAAAATTACAATATTATGGAGGCATTAAAAAAATCAATTAAAGGAATAAAACAATCAACAGAGCCATTCTACAATGCACGAATAATCAAAGATTCCAATGAAATATCAATTCTAAAAAAAGCCTCAAAAATTATAGATGAAATGTTTGAACTTTGCACGAAAAAGATCAAAAAAGGACAAAGAGAATCTGAATTGCAATCCATTTTGATGTCGTATGCGATTGAAAATGAGATGTTTGATACAGGTTACAAATCTACACTAAATCCGTTAATCATTGCTGGTGGTCAAAATGGTGCTCTACCACATGCACAAGTTACCAATAGAAAATTTACTAATGGAGACATGATTGTTGTTGACCTCACCCTTCGATACAAGGGATATGTTAGTGATGCTACTAGAACATTTGGCTTGGGAAATATATCTGAAGAAGCCAAAATTATCTATGAAATTGTACAAAATTCCCAAAAATTGGGTCTTCGTTCTGTAAAACCAAAT
>JAZGIF010000132.1:0-3531 GCA_036481835.1 Nitrosopumilaceae archaeon | reverse complement strand
AATGACCGGTTTATTGATATAACCGGAAGTATCTTAATTATTCATGGCAACTGCCTATGTTTTAATCAATTGTGAACTAGGATCAGAAGAGGCTATTATAGAACAACTAAAGGGTCTTGAAGGCGTCAAAGAAGTTCACGGAACATTTGGCGCATATGACATTTTGGCTAAGATAGAATCTCCTACTGTTGAAACACTACGAGAAACAATTACTTGGAAAATTAGAAAAATCGAAAAAATTCGTTCAACTTTGACCTTAATGGGCATTGAAGGTCAAACTTAATCTGTTATTTTTCTAAAAATGTTATTGCATTTTATTTTTGTAATCAAAGAATCTGACTTGGGAAAACGAACAAAAGAATTTGAATACATAAAACAAATGGGAAATTTTTTTAAAATTTGGATAAAAGAAAATTTTTCCAAAGACGTTGATATAAAATGTGATGAAATGATAACTAAACCCCGAAGCCTTCTTCAAAGACTAGACACTCATGTATTGTTAAAAGATCACAAAGAACGTGGAGTAGAAATTTATCATTTTTATTTATGTCATTTTCGACCATTGTGGACAGATTGTACTTGTGAAGGATATCATGCTGAAAATTTTGGTATGTCACAATGGAAAACTCCAAAAAATGAAGATGATAGCTTGTTTCTAGCAGAAAAAAACTGTACTGTCGTATCTCATGTATTAACTCATGAAATCTTAAGACAAAGTGGCAACCCAAGATACGTAGAATTAGTTCATGATGTTTGGACTAGACATTTTTTTGATAATTTATCATTTCAGCAATTTGGGAAAAATTTTGAAAAAACCAATAACAAACCTGACTTTCTTACAATTGATGCCTCTAGCTTTGGGTTATAGTGAAATCACCTTTTATTTTAATTTCAAACAACAAATAACATGATGTGTTTATTTGTAAAGGAGTTTGCAAAACAAAGTTTAGTTCGTCCCTTGGTGAAGTTCTTTTACGTTATCAAAACGATCAAAAGCGATGTGGTATTTGTGATGTTTATTTTAACTGGAAGGGATCAAAATGTCCTTGCTGTAATGCAATACTGCATATACGTCCACGACACTCCAGAGCGAAACTAAAGTATTACAAAAGCAAGGGAGTAAAATGGATTTAATTAAAATACTCTAACACTTGGTTACTGAATAAATTCTATTTTCAAAGTTTGCAGTTTTAAATTCTAATTTATTTTCTGCATCGTTTTTTCTTGATTTTGCAAGTTTCTCTAGTTGTACTAGTGCATCGCCTTTGAAACCTACCGATGAACCATAAATTGCATCAGTAAGCATTGTTCCATGATCGCCTTTTTTCACGTCTGCTACAATATCATAGAATTTTTGGGTATCTTTCTTGTTTATTGAATTCCCTATTGCTTTATTGAAGGCAACAGCAATGTACATTCCATTGTTTTTAACAGCGACTGGAATCTTGTGGTTTTTTCCAGAAGCACCTGGAATTGTTTCATTGATTAGAATTTCGCATTTGTGATACATGCTGGAAATATATGCAAAGAATCTGTATTGAGCAAATTTTCCTTTTTCATCTTCTTCACATTCAACAAAAACCTTATGCAAAACCTCCAAAGCCTTGTCAGTCATGCTTTGCAAACGGTCATCAATTCTTCCTCGTTTTAATAGATCTGAATTGCAATCAATTGCAACAAGAGCTAGAACAAAGTCAGGCAAGTTGTAGTTTTTTAATGCAGCAACATACGAACCTGCTTGTGACATACCAAAGCTTGGAAATCCTTTATTGACCATCTTTATTGCATACCTGCCGTATTCCAAATAATTAGTATTCTAAAATTAATCTCCCCTGGCAACTATAGCATAGTATGGTTTTTTGTTTATAATTGTTAGCTAATATTACATCTAAACACAGAAATAACACAGTTTTTTTGAGAAAAATTCGAAATATTAAATTCCGTAGATTACCTACAAATTGTATGGAAATAGAAACTACTCCAGAACTAGTTTCATCAGTTTACAAAAAACTTGAGGAAAACGTTACTAAATTTAGAAAAATAGTTGGTAGACCTCTTACACTAACAGAAAAGATAATTTCTGGTCACTTGGTTGAGATTGAAAATAAAAACTTGGTTGGAACAAAAGACTATGTCTACCTAAAACCTGACCGTGTAGCTTTGCAAGATGTTACAGGACAAATGGTTTTGTTACAATTTATTCAAGCAGGCCTAAAACAAACAACCCTTCCAACTACTGTACATTGTGATCATCTAATACAAGCAAGAATTGGAGGGGAATCTGATACTAAAGCTGCAATCAATGAGAATAGTGAAATTTACAACTTTTTAGAATCTGCATCACGAAAATATGGAATAGGGTTTTGGAAACCAGGAGCTGGAATTATTCATCAAGTGATTTTAGAAAAATATGCATTTCCTGGAGGTTTAATGATTGGAACAGACTCTCACACTCCAAATGCTGGCGGTCTTGGTATGCTTGCAATAGGTGTTGGGGGGGTTGATGCAGCAGAGACTATGGCAGGTCTTCCTTGGGAGATCCTCTACCCTAAACGAATTGGTGTTTATCTTACAGGTGAGCTCAATGGTTGGACTGCTCCAAAAGATGTTATTCTTCGAGTAGCAGATGAGCTAACAGTATCGGGTGGTACTAATTCTGTAATAGAATACTTTGGTCCTGGAGCCAGCTCCATTAGTTGCACAGGAAAGGCAACCATTACCAATATGGGAGCTGAAATTGGGGCAACATGTTCTATATTTTCATATGATTCTAGAATGGAAACTTATCTTAAAACAACTGGACGAGAAAAAATTGCCGAGCTTGCAAACCAACACAAACAAATGCTTTGTGCAGATCCTGAGGTCGAACAAAATCCTGAAAAATATTTTGACAGAATTATTAAGATAGACCTTACAACACTTGAACCACATATTGTAGGGCCGCACACTCCTGATCTTGCTCGACCAATATCAAAACTATCTGAAGATGTAAAAAAGAATCACTATCTTGATACCATTTCTGTTGCCCTAATCGGTAGTTGTACAAATTCATCATATGAGGATATGTCACGAGCTGCAAGTTTAGCAGAGCAAGCAAAAGAAAAGGGAATTAAAACAAAGGTTCCACTACTTGTTACTCCTGGATCTGAACAAATACGTGCTACAATAGAAAGAGACGGTCAAATGGAATCACTAAGATCAATTGGTGCAAATGTTCTTGCAAATGCTTGTGGACCATGCATTGGTCAATGGAGCAGACCAGAGCTAAAAAAAGGAGAAGCAAATACGATTGTAACCTCTTACAACAGAAACTTTCCTGGACGAAATGATGGTAAACGAGAAACGATGAATTTCATTGGTAGTCCTGAACTAGTTATTGCCCTAGCACTTGGTGGAAATCTTTCCTTTAATCCTTTAACTGATGAGCTTACTGCACCTGATGGTTCTAAATTCAAGTTAGAGCCTCCAAAAAAGGCACCTGAAGTACCAGCAAATGGATTCAAAACTACTGAGGGAATTTACGTTTCTCCT
>JAZGIF010000131.1:0-10314 GCA_036481835.1 Nitrosopumilaceae archaeon | reverse complement strand
CTAGTATGTTCTACAACAATGCTTGTTTTTTTCCCTAAATCTAAGAAACCATAATTTTTGTCTAGTGATGCATTTAATACAATTTGATTAAATTTTGATGAATCTACAAAAAAATTAAGATAACCTGATGGATGAGCTTCGACCTTTTTGACAAGACCTTCCTGAAATTTTTCATATTTTTCTGACATTATCTTTGCAATTTCATAAGGTTTTTTCTTTAGATGTTTGGCAAGTAAGAAAGGCGCATTGCAAGTTACATCACCAAAATTTGGCTTTGAAGGTTCTATTACAAATGAAACGGAGGGAAACTTTAGTTCGGCAAAAATTTTTTCAATGTTTGATTGAATTTCATCAAGAAGAATTTTGAATGTCATAATCTATACTCCTGAAAGGCTAGGAGCTAACTTGTCTAAAGCTTCAATCAATCCATCTCCTGATTTGCCTGAAACAGTTATGGAAGCTTTTGATCTGACATAATCTGAAGAGTTACCTAATGCTACACTAGTTTTTGCCACACTAAATAATGGAATGTCAGTTTCGCTATCGCCTATAGCAATTACATCGTCTTTTGTAATTGAAAAAAATTTCATAACCTCTTCGAATCCACGGCCCTTGTGAATTCCCTGTGAATTGATATGAAATGCATATTGGCTATCTGATAAAACTACGTTGAGGTTGTTTTCCTTTGCTACTTTTTTGCCTTCTTCTAGATTAAAGGAGCGCTCAAGAACCACTTCTGTCATTCGAGGAAAAACTAGTTTTTCCTTTACATTATCGATTTTAGATTCCAACACCCTAAATGCGCTAAGGCATTCTTCTTTGTTTCCTAATAACTTGTGCTTGTTTGGTCCAAAGGTAATACAGCCTCCATTTTCGCCTACGGCAACATGGGTTGTACCCCCAAAAACCGATAGAAGATATCCCTCAACTGAGGATCTTCCAGAAACAAATACCACGTTATGCCCAATCTTTGACATATGTCTTAGAGCGCTCAAAGCGTCTAAGTTAATCCGGCCTACACCGTTTTCTGTAATGGTTCCATCAATATCAATTGCAAATGTTTTGCGTTTCAATGGCTCTCATATTATTTGCCTGATAATAATTGCTACGTAATCAAATATCAGCTACAAAAAATATGAAAATTGATTAGGAGTATTTTCCTAAAATGATTAATGGGGAAAAAAGGTAAACTTGAGGAGATTTTTAGTAAGGCAAGGTATGCAGACAATCCTTTTTCGTACAAGATTTTTTATAGAGACTTTGAAAGTTTAAGAGAATTGACATTACCTGATTTTCTTGAAGAATCAAATAATTTTGAAACTATTCCATCGTCAAGAATAGAGTTAATTAAGAAAAATAATAAGATTTTATTTAGAAAATCTAAAAGATAAAGCTGATTTTAATTGGGAATTCCAGAAAAAATTAAAGCGATCCAAGATGAAATGGCGAGGACCAAAGTCAACAAAGCTACAGAGCACCATCTTGGTCTACTGAAAGCAAAAATTGCAAAGCTAAAACGAGAACAAGAAACAAAGTCAAAAAAATCAGTCAAATCTGATGGTTTTGATGTTCGAAGAGCAGGAGATGGAACAGTTGTGTTTATTGGATTTCCAAGTGTCGGCAAGTCTACATTGCTAAACAAATTAACTTCAGCAAAATCTTCTGTTGCGGCTTTTCAATTTACAACCTTAACTGTAGTTCCTGGCATGATGGAATACAGAGGAGCTAGAATTCAGATGTTAGACTTGCCAGGAATCATAAAGGGCGCTTCTACTGGAAAAGGCCTCGGCAAAAGAATCCTTTCTGTAGCAAGAAGTGCTGATTTGGTTCTGTTAATGTTAGATGTTTTTCAACCATACCACGAAAATATCCTAGTTAAAGAATTGGCAAACATTGGAATTCGTATAAACCAAAAACCACCAAATATTGTAATAGAAAAGACTGGCAAAGGCGGAATTGCCATTGCCCAGCAAGTCAAACTAACAAAAATGTCTGAAAAATTACTAATAGATATTCTAAATGTTTATGGGCTCCGAAGCGCCCGAGTTTTAATTCGAGAAGACATTGATTCAGAACAACTAATTGATTTTATTTCAGGAAACAAAACTTATGCCGAATCATTGACTATAATAAATAAGATTGATTTGGTTGATGAAAAGTTTCTAAAAAAACTCAAAACCAAAATTAATTCTGATTTTATTCCAGTATCTGCAGATTCAGAAATCAACATAGAGGAATTGAGAGAAAAAATCTATGACAAACTAAAATTCATTAGAATCTACATGAGACCAAAAGGCGGGGAAACTGATTTTAAAGAACCTTTGATAGCAAGAGAAGGTTCAACTGTTTTGGATATTTGTAATAAACTTCATAGATCCATGAAAAAACACTTTCGCTATAGCATGGTTTGGGGAAAAAGCGTAAAATTTGGCGGCCAGAGAGTTGGATTAAATCATGTTTTGCTAGATGAAGATGTACTTACTATCATTAAAACCAGAGGTACCTAGTGCAACATAATGGAAGAAGATTTTGAAAATAGATGGTGCAAGTTTTGTATGAATAAAACAAAGCAAGAGATTGTTTTTCTTCCAAAAATTCCTACTTACAAACGCAGAAGACAATACAAATGCACCATATGTGGACACAAAACCTGGTTGCAGGGTAGAAGACCTTCTGCTGAGAGTGTCTATTAGCTAAACATCTGATTCGGAGGAGAAGATTGTTTTCCTTTTATCGATGTTTTTTCAACTGTGAATGTTCCATCTTTTGGTATCACAGATAACTTTACAGAAGTATTGATTGCATAATGAGGAGTTCCATCAGGATTAGTATAGTTTGTAGCAATTCCCACTCGGTCTAAATCCACTTTAACTTTAACTACAGTCCCATCTTCAAGTTTGAACGAAACAAATTCGTTTTCTAATCTTTCATAATCTAGCATTTTGAAATCTATTTTGGTTGGTTTTTGACTCATTGTGAATAACTATTTGAGACCTTATTTGAATATAATCACTAATACAGAAAACTCATGAGTTTGATTTGCTCTTCAGTGGTGATTATGTTTTTAGAGGTTAAGATATCTAACATTTCCTTCAACATTACTTTATTTTCTTCAGACATTCCTGTAGTACCTTGATCACCTGGTGGACCTGGCGGCCCTCTTGGACCAATTGCACCTGGAGGTCCTTGAGATCCTCTTGCACCTTGTTCGCCTGGAGGACCATGATGTCCTGACGGACCACGTTCTCCTTGTGGACCTTGAATTCCCTGAGGACCAATAGGACCTTTTTCTCCTGGTGGTCCTGGATTACCTCTTGCGCCTAGAGGACCTTGTGGACCATTTGGTCCTTTATCACCTGGCGGTCCGTGTGGACCACGTTCTCCTTTATCACCTGGAGATCCTAGCCCTCCTTTCTCACCCTTTTCTCCTGGAGGTCCTGGAACTCCCGTTAATCCTTTGTCTCCTGATTTTCCTTGTGATCCCTGTGGACCTTTTTCTCCTTCAGATCCGGGGTCACCTGTTCTTCCTTTCTCACCTTTTGCACCAGATTCTCCAGTAGGTCCCTTGTCACCTAGTGTACCACGTAGACCGCGCTCTCCTAGTGAGCCTTTGTCTCCCTTGTCTCCAGATGGACCTCTTAGTCCCTTGTCTCCTTTATCACCTCCAGGACCTGGTTGGCCTTTGTCACCCTTGTCACCTTTGTCACCAGTTAGTCCTTTAGCTCCTTTTTCACCTCTGGGACCTGATGATCCTTTGTCTCCTTTGTCACCTGGTGGTCCTTTGTCACCTTTGTCACCTGGTAAACCTTCATGACCTGATGATCCTTGATCACCTTGAGGACCTGGAGGACCCATTGAACCCTGTTCGCCCTGTTCTCCCTGATTACCTCGGCCACCACGTTCGCCTTGAATACCTGCAGTACCTCTTGGAGGTATTCGTTCAGGAGTTGGAATTTTTGTTTCTCGAATTGGTTTTTCCTCAGGAGGTAGTTTTGTAACAGGTTTTGGGGGTGCAGTTACCTGTTTTTTTAATGGAATTTCAAAAACTGAATGAATTGAAGAAAACTGATCAGCAACAACAATCCATGCAGAATCTAAAGTAAATACCGATTTTGGAATTGGGTTTTTATCACTTCCTAAAACTTCGGTGAATTGTCTTTCTGTAACCATTAAATGAAAATTATCAGTCCACAGTGTAGGAAAATTTTTCTTAGCTATACTATCTTCGGATGGTTTTTTATCTGAAATTGATATTTGGACCTCAAAAACTCCAGAGGGAAGTTTGAAGGGAGAGGTGCCTGAAATTTCAATTTTGGGATTGGTGGACACTACCGATGATGTAATTATGAAGTATTTTTGTATTTTCAAAGTGAAAATTAGGCACGGAATTTAGGAAAATAGGAATAGTATTTATCTAGATTAGTTACCCTTTTGAGATTAATGAAAAGGCCGTTCCGAAAAAAGTCAGAAAAGAAAGAAGAAAATACCAGCCTAGTTGATGCAGATTACAACAAGAAAAAGCTTTTCAAAAAAGGAATCAATTTAATGGCTGATGAAAGACTTGATGATGCTGCTAGAGCTTTTGAGCAAGTTTTAAGAATTGATCCTGATAATGTTGAAGCACTTTTAAAATTAGGTTATTCCAGATTCCATCTTGAGGATTATAGTGATGCATTAAAAGTCTATGATAAGATTTTAGATATCGACGTTACAAATGCAGAAACTTGGAATTTAAAAGCACTTGTACACTATGAACAAAAAAATTATTCTAAAGCACTTGATTCTGTGGAAAAGGCAATTGAATCAGAACCAACGTTTGGAATGGCCTGGTATAACAAATCATGTTTCCTTTCATTATTGAGCCAAATACCTGAGTCATTGGAAGCACTAAAGCGATCAATTGAAATTGATGTAAAGAATGCGAGAAAGGCAATAAAAGACTTAGACTTTGTAAATGTAAGAGCTGAAGAAGGTTTCAAACGAATTGAAGAAGTAGTTGTGATAGAATCCATAAGACAAGGTTACCATACAATCGGTTCAATTGTTTGGACGACATTTATTGATAAAAATAAAGCTCTCCTAGCTCTTGACAAACTTTTGGAAAAAGGACTAATTGTAAAACACGAAACAAGGAAAGGATTCACCAAGGTGGCAACATATGATCTTGTTCCAGAAATGGCTGAAAAAGTTGGCGTAGAAAAGAAAAGGTTCTTGGGGATTAGTAAGAAAAGATTGCCAGTTGCTCTTAAGAGTCTCAAAGGACTAAGTGAAGCAATTCAAGCTGTAAAATCATCTTTCGAAGAAGAAGATGTGGAAAAAACAATTGAAAATTTTGATCCATTCATTGATCCTAACAAATACGGACAGCAAATGATTGAACAGTTTTTTGAAGAACACAGAGAAATTAGATTATGGAAAATTAGACTAAAAGACAGAGGACTGATTTATTTGCAAGAAAATAAACAAAAAATGAATGACCTATTTGATAATATTGAAGCTATTGTTACTCAAAAGATAAGAAATGAAATTGCGCAAAACTAAATTTTATTCTGCAGAAAGATCCCAATAGGTTGCGTTTTGTTGTTTTTCAATTGGTTTTTTTAGAGTCTTCCATTCTTTGAATGAACGAACATACAACTTTACGTTTGGCATGTTGACAGATTTTAATGCATAGTATGCCAAGCCTGAAAGTGTACCAACACTTCCACAGTAAGTTATAATTTCAGCGTCAGGAGAAATTCCTCTGTTTTCAATTAATCTTTTCATTTCAGTTTTAGTTTTTAGGATTCTATCTTCAGAACCAAGACTTCTATACGGAATGTTAATTGCTCCTGGAATATGTTGTTCTAAGAAATTTAATCGCTCTCTGTTATCTAATAGAACAACATTTTCTTTTGTTTTGGCTTTTTCAAGATAGTCAGCTGTTGCCATAATTTCTGGATGCAAATTTACGGAATGATTTTTGGAGTCATACGAGGGTATTTTGTTGTCGGTTTCAAGACCAAGCGAGTTCCATTGTCCATATGTAACATCAAGAAGGGAAACATCGCTATGACCCAAATATTGGAAGGTCCAAGCAACCCTTGATGCAAGAGCCCCAAATGTATCATCATATACCACTACAGGAGTTTCATCGTCTATTCCAAATGATTGTACTAGCTTGACTACCCTTTCAGGGGAATCATCAGATAACAAATTAGCAAGAGGAAGATTCACCGAGGTCGGAATGTGACTTTTCTTATAATCTTCTTCTTTTCTTACGTCAATTACTCTAACGCTTTTATCGCGCAGCTCAGAACGAAGTGAATCTGCCTCTACAGTGGGATGTAGTGTTTTTTCTTTGCTCAAGCAGCGCACTCACCTTTTCCAGTCATGGTATGATAACCTGTATCTTCACCATAATCGGTATAGAAATCCTTTTCTTGTTCTTTGGTTGGAGGAACCACTAGAGGAGATAATTCTTTTTTGAAATCATTTACTGATTTTATTTGAGAGTTTTCGTTTCCTTTGACGATTCTATCGATCCAAGATGAAAAAGAATCATTTGGATGTTTATTTTTCTTGAATAATTCAATTATTTTTAAAATAACAGGAATTATTCTCTTTACAGGAACTCGCATACAGTTGACTCCTAACATAGCATCTCCATCGGCTCTACCGCCAAGTGACATAGTGTAATTTGGGTACATGTCCTTGCCAACTCTACCTCCTCCACCGTAAAATCCGATGGTTGCAATCTCGTGTTGGCCACAAGAGTTCGGACAACCACTAATCTTGATTGTTGCATCTCTGAGGTCATCATCTTCGTTTAGTTTGAGATCTAGAAACTTTCTTTGAATTTCTTTTGCTAGCCTATGAGAGTTTGTCAAGGCCAAATTACACGAAGTTGTGCCTGAACATCCAACTGGAGAGGCCATGGTAAGTGAGCCTGGATTTGCCAAGCCAACTTGCAATAGTTTTGCATACATTCTAGGCAGGTCATCTTCGCTTACCCATCTAAATACAATGTCTTGTGAAAATCCATTTCTTGCAAAGCCTTCAGCAGAAAATTCGCGACAAATTTCAGCTAGAGCTTTGAGTTGGTTAGATGTTACATCTCCGGCTTCTAATGTAATGAACACTGAACAGTATCCATCCTGTTTTTGCTTGTAGGTAGTTGTTTTGTACCAATTAGAAAATCCCTCGGGAGTTGGTTTTCCATCAGTATCTGATACTGAAATTGGTCGTTTAATTTCTTGAGGAGTGTCATCAACGTCAAGTTTGACAATAACTGATTGGGTTGCCCTAACAATTGATCTTTCTTTTAGAACCAAGTTTTGGAATTTTTCCCAACCCATTTCATCAACTAAATATCGCATTCGGTTTCTTGCCATGTTTTTTCTGTTTCCCATTCTATCAAATATTCGAAGAACTGCAATAGAGGTGTATAGTAGATCATCTTCTGGAGTAAAATCTTCAAGCTGGTGTGCAACAAAAGATTTGTTTCCAAGACCGCCTCCTAGAAATACTTTGAAACCACGTTGAGTCTTTCCGTCAAGATCTCTCTTTTGTGGAATCAAACCTACATCAACAATTCTTGCCATTCCGTGTTTTTCACAGCATGTAAAATTGAATTTGAATTTCCTTGGAAGGTTTTGGTTTAATGGGTTTCTTAGAAGAAACTTTGTAGTAGCAATTGCATATGGGGTTGGATCAAACACTTCATCATGACAGACGCCAGCAAGAGGACTACACATTATATTTCTAACAGTATTCCCACAAGCTTCTCTTGAGGTCAGACCAACTTCGGCCAAGCCGCGCATTATTTCTGAAACATCTTCAAGAACGACCCAGTGCAGCTGAATGTTTTGTCTTGTAGAGATATGGGCGCTTCCAATAGAGAATGTTTCGCTGAGTTGAGAAATTTTTTCTAGTTGATTGGGATAAATTTCACCTGCAGGAAGTTTTATTCTTACCATTGCATAGTCATCAGTCATTCTAGTTCCATAAGCTCCATGTTGAAGCCTAAATCGTCTGAAATTGGCATGGTCAATTTTTCCTTGACGGTAAAGTTTTACAGTTTTAGCAAAATTCTCTGCTTCTTCCATTCTTGCCCAGTTTTCTCTAGGCATTTTAGAATCAGGACTAGATTGTTTAAGATTAGTTGCCGTCAATTCGATTCAACTTCCGCGAATTTAGATATAAATTTTTGAGAGGGGGAATTTTAGTCACAATAAAGAAATTTCTTACCAAAAATTGCCGACGAACCAAGAGTGACTTTGTTTTCTAAAGTTTTGAAACTTGAATTAATACCAAAATTTGATTAGTAGAACCTAATTTTTTGATAGTGGATTGTTACAAGTTGTTAGTCAAATTTTTTAATTGCTTTTTTTTCATTAAAATGGTATGGCAAAGTCATGTTATGTTTGCAACAAAGAATTTGAAATTTCAAGCTTGAAAACATCTAGATCAAGATTCAATATAATGGGCCTGACCCCTCCAACAGGCATGGGAGAAATGGATAGAGTTTGTTCTAATTGTCTAAAAATTATTCATGATGAAGAACTAAAACAAATTAAAATTTCTCAGATAAAAAAAGACATTCAAAGATAATTTTTTCAAAGATAAATTTCTGAAATTATATCCATTCTTAGGAAACTATTAATGGGTTTTAGAATTTATCGTAGTATGCAAGAATCAGTTAATCAAGAAAGGCCAAACAAAATTTTTGCTGATGTTAGAGAAGTTGAAATTACAAAAGCAATTGCCAATGAATTTCACTCTGTTTTAATAGATAGGGCCGAATCTGATGTTATAATTATTGGAGCAGGTCCTGCTGGATTAACTGCTGGGAGAGAGCTTTCTACAATGGGTTTCAAAGTTTTGATTGTTGAACAAAACAACTACCTTGGTGGTGGATATTGGTTAGGTGGTTACATGATGAATCCTGTAACAGTTAGAGAACCCGCACAAAAAATTTGGGATGAGCTTGGTATTCCGTATAAAAAAGTCAGTGAAGGATTGTATCTTACTCCAGGGCCTCATGCGGTATCAAAATTAATTGCAGGAGCATGCGATTCTGGAGTAAAGTTTCTAAATTTAACTAAATTTGATGATCTGGTTTTAAAAAAAGGTAGAGTATCTGGAGTGGTAGTTAATTGGATGCCAGTCTCTGCATTACCGCGTAACATTACATGCGTTGACCCAATTGCGTTAGAATCAAAAATGGTAATTGATGCATCTGGGCATGATTCTGTTGCAGTAAAACGACTAGTTAATAGAAATCTAGTAGAATGGAAGGGAATGAATCCAATGTGGGTTGAAAACGGTGAAGAACATGTTGTTGAAAAAACTGGCGAAATTTTCCCAGGTTTAGTGATAGCAGGAATGTCAGTTACTGAAACGCATGGCTTGGCTCGTATGGGACCGACCTTTGGCTCTATGTTATTTTCAGGAAAAAAGGCTGCAGAAGTCACCGCTGCAAAAATCAAAGAATTAGGAACATAAGATTCGATTTGTTTTTTGAAAATTTCTAAAATTTTTCTTTATGATGAACCATCCGTTCCTGAATTAAAAATTACTAGACTAGGTAAATTCATCGAGGATACTTTTGGAATCAAAGTTGAAATAAGAAAAAATATTTTTTCAATTGCTAATGATTCTGATGCAAAACAAATTGCTGCATGTAGGATTTTTAATACAAAAAAACCATTTGAGACCCACATTCCGACCAATGAAGAAATTGATTTTGAAAAATCTATATTTAGTGATTCTGGAAAAAATGAAAATATCATAATGTACGATGGTTTTGAATTTCAAAAAATAATTAATAATTTAGTAGCAAACAATGAATCAGATTTTGATCAATTCCACATTGCCTTTACAAACAAGTTAACGTGCACGTATGATGAAAATGATTTTAGATATCATGGACGAGCTATCATTTGCTCAAATCCTACAATAATATCAACAACTGGTATTATTGAAGCTCCTGCAAAACCAAGGGAGTATTATTTTGAGTTAATTTCTAAAATGCCCCAAGGCCTAAATGTTGATTCTGTGAAGAAAAAATATCAAGGAACTTATTTAGAATATCACGACAAACGGCTCTCTACGATAGCAGAAGGTTACATCATGCAGGCAATTTTCTACTATTTAACCGGCGAACCCTTTTGTGATACATTAGAGTGTAGGTTGAATAATCCTCATTGGCAAAAAGATCTATTGTATTCTCAAATTAAAGTTGGAAAACTCTGTGAAAAACATAAAAAAATTCTTGAGAATTTGTGATTAATTTAAATTATTGAGTAATAGTTTCTGATTCATGATGGCAGG
>JAZGIF010000130.1:0-2053 GCA_036481835.1 Nitrosopumilaceae archaeon | reverse complement strand
GCGTCTTTTGTGGTTTTTATTTGCTGGTTCTAGGGGAGGACTGAATAGACTACGATTGATTTCAGTTCTAAAAGAAAAACCACTTAATGCTAACCAGCTTGCAAAGGAATTAAAATTAGATTACAAAGCAATTCAACATCACATCAAAGTGTTGGAAAAAAATAATATGATTTCAAAAGCTGGAGAAAAATACGGTGTAACCTATTTTATCTCTACTTTCCTAGAAGTTAATTTGGAGACTTTGGATGAAATTGTTAAAAAATTGGAAAAAAGTAAATAAAGCCTGTGGAGGTGCACTCTTCTAAATGGAACCCACTTCGGCAATACTCTCAGGTGTATCTATAGCAAACATGATAGTACTTGGAATTCTTATGTTCAGTTTTGGAAAAATGTATTCAAAAACAAAGGCGCAATTGCCTTTAGCAATGATAATTTTTGCAGGAATGCTTTTCCTTCATAACACAATTGGTTCATTTGCTTACTTTTCCATGGAAGAAATTTTCTCACACGAAGTCTTTCCTTACATGCTAGGTGTTACCATTGCAGAACTCGCTGGGGTCTTGATCCTTTTGAAAATCACTTTAGAATAGATTTAGGTAGAAAAAAATAGGTGCATCAATTACAATTTTTGATGCCTGACAAACCAAAAACTCGGAAAAAATTATCAATGAAAACAAGGCTGATATTAATTCTCATAGTATTTGTAGCAGTAACTTTGATTTTTGAGCTTGGAACTGATAGATCTGATGATTCAAAATCCCAAGAAGAAATTGAAACTGAAAGTGAATTACAATCAGAAGAACCTGAAAAACAAGAGCAGTATTACAAATTCAATCCTCCAGAACCCTAATAGTAATGATGCATTTGTCGTTGTTCTAAGCCTTCTTGTTCATAGTGATTGTGTGTCTTTCCTCCATCTTTGTGGGCATGAACGGTACCATCAATATGGCAATGAGTGTTGTCAATTTCATCTTTCATAAAGACATCATCTACATTAATTATCATGTTAGTAACCTCGACTGCAGTTTTGATGACCTGTTCTTTGACTACCGTAGGCTCTATTACTCCCGGATAGGTCTCTGCAACCTTTCTTTTGTCAGAATCTATTCCAAACCACCTGAATTTGCCGTTTGTAAATTCAACATGTTTTCTTCGTAATTCTGTAAGTGCATCTATAGTATCCATTCCTAAATTGCGAGCTAGAGTAACTGGAATTTCTTCAATGGCATCGGCAAATTTTTCTACAACTAATTGTTCTCGTCCTTCTATTTCCAAAGCTTTTTCTCTTACCTTTCTTGCAATAATCGCTTCTGTTGCACCACCTCCCCCAACAAGAAAAGGTTTTTCAATAAAATCACGTAGGACATAGATCACATTTAGAGCTGTTCTATGAAATTCATCAAGATATCTATACGAATTTGCTCGAAGTAAAAGTGTAACAGACTTTGGATTTGAGCATCCATCAACAAATACCATTTTATCGTCTCCTACCTTTTTTTGATAAACCTTTTTTGCATGACCCAAATCATCTGGAGAAATCTCCTCTAAACTCTTGCATGTCTTTGCCCCTGTTGCCTTTTCAATCCACCACAAATCATTTGATTTGACTCTACGCATAGAAATAATTCCTGCCTTTGCCAGTGCTTCCTGAGCAACATTATCAATTCCTTTTCTAGATATCACTACGTTTGCTCCAGACTCTACAATTTTTTTTACTTTAGAAATAATGTTGTTGGCTATTTGTTTATGAAACAGACTCATCTGTTCAGGAGAAGTGATAGTATATTGATCGTCAGTTTTGGTTCGCATGTGTTCTAAAAAGTCGTTTGTCAGAAGAATTTTTGCATTTTCAATTGAAGTTGGCATTGCATAATTGTCAATTGTTTTATCAATTACAATTCCTTTGACAAGCTTTATCTCTGACATGTTACCCAGTTTTTGTTCAATTTTTATATCATCAACATCAAGCTTGTTTTTTTCAAAATCAGTTATTGCACAAATCGCATCAACTACCAGATTTGCAAAGGGAACTTCATCAGCTGACATGTTAAAA
>JAZGIF010000129.1:0-9332 GCA_036481835.1 Nitrosopumilaceae archaeon | reverse complement strand
TTTATCCAATTATATTCAGAGTTTTCCCAGTTTAGTTTTATCTCTGGGTTTTTTGTCTCAAATAGAAACGGAAAAACTTCCCATTCGTGATTTTTATACTGTGGAGAAACAATTCTCATTTTTTCAGCCTTTTTTACGAGTCTAATTTGTTCGTCATCTAATCCAACTTCCTCAAATATCTCAATTTTAGCACGAACAATAGGCAATTCGTCTTTTTCAATTATACCGCTAATTCCTGCCCACAGTTCTCTCATACTTCTTACTTTATTGCTTCTTTTGAGTAGAAGGATTTTTTCGCCATTGGTAAGAAAGCAAGTCACGATCTTTGTAGAACGTGTCATGCATTTTTTTCAATAGCATTAATCATTATCGTCAATTTTTTGGAGGCCTTTTCAAGATCAATATTTTTTGATAATCTTTCTTGGCCTGACTTGATATAATCAATCACCTCTTCAGTTTTTCCTTCTTGAACTGAGGTTAGTAGTCTTCCAATGTCTCTCCAAAATTCTTCTGCAACTCTTCGGATTTCTGGATTGGAAATTATGGTTTCAATTAATTCGGGAGATTCAGTCATTATACTTTCAGTGAGAATTTTTTGAGCCCTGAATGTTGTTCCTGACATTTTTTCTGTAAGTGAAATTTTGTCATCCTTTGCAAGTATGTTTGCAAAAACGACATTAATGAGATGAGTTAGTCCTAAAATAACTGCAATTTTTTTGTCGTGTTCGATTACATCAATTGTAACAAAATTTGCACCAGGAAATAGTGATCTTGCAACTGTTAATTCTTTTATTGCATCTTTAATTGGAATTGAAATAATGTGTTGACCTTTAATTTTTTTAGTTACCGGACCAAACATTGGATGAATACAAATTGGATTAACTTTTGATGGCATCTTTGAAAGTGAGGTAGCTGTTTTTGATTTTTGTGATGAAATCTCAATTAGATAAGCATCCCTTCTCATTTCTTTAGCAATTAAACGAATAATTTCTGGTGTACGTCTTGTTGGAGTACATAACATAACAAATTCAGCTTTAAGCACAGCTCCAACTAGAGATTTTGCATTGATCATTCCTTTAATTGAAAAGTCTTCTTCAGTATCATAACCTGTTACTTCATAACCATTAGTAAGAAAATATTTTGCAAACCACTTACCCATCTTGCCTCCAACACCAATTATTGAGATGCTTTTTTTCATTTTTTTCCTCTTAGTAGATTATCAAGTATATTCATGCCTTCCATTAGTTTGTTTTTGTCTTGACAAGCCGAAATTCTTATAAAATTCTTATAATCCCCAAATCCTTCTCCAGGTGCTACTGCTAGGCCATAATTTAGCAGATTTAATGAAAATTCTGTTCCATCAAAGTCATTTTCTCTAACTTTGGCAAAAACATACATTGCTCCATCCGGTTCAATAAAATCAAGATTCATCTCTTTTGCCATTTTAATCACAACATCTAGCTGTGATTTTACATTATCTGAATTTGAGGATGTATCGGCTTCTAGGGCCTTTAAAGCAACGTATTGAATAGGTTCTGAGATGTTGGTTAGACAAATGGCTTGAAGTTTTGACATTTTATCTATTATTTCTGAATTTGATATTGCGTAGCCAATTCTAAAACCTGTCATTGAGTGAGATTT
Organism: Nitrosopumilaceae archaeon; assembly: GCA_036481835.1. Taxonomy (GTDB): domain Archaea; phylum Thermoproteota; class Nitrososphaeria; order Nitrososphaerales; family Nitrosopumilaceae; genus CSP1-1. The sequence continues at coordinate 7,691 of JAZGIF010000129.1, read as the reverse complement.
TGAAAATGACTGTGTAATGATACTTTTTTCATAATTGTATGAAAGAATGCTTTTCCAATCTCTATATGCATATTCTGAATAAATTTCATCGCTTAACACATAGAGATTATTTTTTCTTGCAAGGTTCATTATATCATCTTGAATTTTTTTTGGAAGAATTTTTCCTGTAGGGTTATTTGGATAATTTAGAACAATCATTTTTGTATTGGAATTTATCGTTTCTTCTATTTGTTGAATGGATGGCTCCCATTTATTTTCAAGTGTAGTCTTTATTACACGAACTTTTACGTCTGATTTCATTGCACAATCTCTGTATGCAGGCCATGCGGGTTCAAAAATAACCATTTCATCACCAGGCTCTAGAAGAGTTGTAATTGCCAAAAAAACACCAAATCTTGCTCCAGGAGTAACAAGAATATTTTCTTTATTTACATTGGCTCCAAATTGTTTGTTAGTTTTTTCCGCAAGAGCAGAACGAAACTTTGACATTCCCTTTGCTTCTCCATACTTGACAAAACCTTTGTCATATACTTCTTCTAATGCTTTTTTTACAATTTTAGGTGGAAGAAAATCTGGTTCACCTACCTCCATGTGGATAATTTTTTTTCCTTCTTCTTCAAGAGATTTTGCTTTTAAAAAAATTGAGAGATGAGTTTGTTTCGGAGATGACTGAACTTTTACTGATTCATTTAACAAAAAATTTAGAAATCTGGCACCAGATGTTTCATTAATTCCAAGTTCTTTGCATAATGAAAGTACTTTTGTTCTAAGACTTCGTTCTCTATCTTCATCAGTTACACTCAAACCTTTTTCTTTTTTAATTGCTCCAATCTGCTTTGAGACTTCCATTCTATTTTTCAATAATTTTATCATTTCAAGAGTGATCTCATCCATCTTGTTGCGAAGTTCGTCGATATCAGACATGATTCTACAGGACAGGTTTGATGAAGCCGGCTTGCAAAGCATGGTCTGCAAGAACCAATGAAACTAACGAGTCCACGACAGGTGGGGCTCGGGGAACTACACAAGGATCATGCCTTCCAGTCACGCTCAAAATTGTGGCTTTTTTTGATTTGATATCTATCGTCTTTTGTTTTTTTGAAATCGAAGAGGCCGGTTTAAAAGCAACCCGTAAGACAATTGGCATTCCGTTTGAGAGCCCTCCTAAAATTCCTCCGGCATTATTTGTTTTAGTTATGATTTTTCCTTTTTTAATTTCATAAAGATCATTGTTTTTAGAGCCAAAAGTTTCAGACCCTCTAAAACCTGAACCAAATTCGATTCCCTTTACAGCAGGAATTGAATAAAGTGCTTTCCCAAGGTCTGATTCTAACGAACCAAAGATTGGTTCTCCCAATCCTACAGGTAAATTTGTTGTTACTGATTCAATTATTCCGCCAAGAGAATCTCCTTTTTTTCTAGCATCTAAAATTACTTTACGCATTTGTTTTGCAACTTTTGCATCAGGGCAACGAACTTCGTTTGAATAAATCGATTTAATTAATTTTGGTGCAGCTTGATTTTTCATCTTTATCTTTCCAATTTGTGAAGTGTAAGCATTCGTTTGAACACCTAGTGTAACTTTAAGTAATTTTCTTGCAATTGCACCACCCATTACATGAGTAGCGGTTAATCTTCCTGAAAATCTTCCTCCACCACGATGATCATTAAATTTTTTGTATTTTACTAGTGCAGGATAATCTGAATGTCCAGGTCGCATCTTTGTTTTTAGAGAATCGTATGCATGTGAATCAAAATCTTTGTTCCAAATGATCATTGCAATTGGTGCACCAGTTGTATATCCTCTAAATACTCCAGATAGGATTTCAACTTGATCATCTTCTTTTCTTTGGGTTGAAACTAAAGATTGGCCAGGTCTTCTATAGTTTAGCATTGTTTGAATATCTTTTTCTTCAAGTTTTAAACCTGCAGGACATCCATCAAGTACAGCTCCAACACATTTTCCATGACTTTCACCAAAACTTGTCAGTACTAATCTTTGACCAATAGAACTTCCAGGCAATAATTAAAATTAATTATACGGTGCTTATAATCCTTCTATAGGTGATTTTATTTTTCCACCTACTTTGTTCATATCAGAAATAAAATTTGGATATGAAATATCAACTGATTCTGGGTTGGATACCGTACAGTCTCCTACAAACATCCCAGCAATGCAAAAGGCCATAAACAATCTGTGATCATTTTCAGAATTGAGATGTGCACCTTTAGGTTTGATTGGAGCATCTAAAACTAGTCCATCATCTTTTTCCTTTACTTTTATTCCTAATTTTTTTAATTCTCTAGCAAGAATAGCAATTCTATCAGTTTCTTTGAATCTAGCGTGTTTTACGTTGTATAACTCGATTGGTTTTGAAGTTTTCAGGGCCAAAATTGCTAAAGGTGGGAGAAGGTCTGGGGTATCATGTAAATCAAATTTTCCTCCATCTAGTCGTTCAGGAGACTTTACAGAGATTGTATTTTTCCTAAGTGTTACTACCACTCCTAAAATTTCTAAAATATCAATAATTTTTTCATCACCTTGAGGAAGATCTCCCATAGTCATTTCAATTGTCAAGCCGTCTCCAAGTAATACGGATGCTGAAAGTAAGAGTGCTAAACTTGAGAAATCAGAAGGAATTGTAACAGTAGTTGGTTTGTACTTTTGTGGTTCAATTTTATATTTTTTGTAAGGAGTTACAGTTTCTACATTTGCTGAAAATTTTTTCATTGTGGTAATTGTTGCATCAAGATATGGTTTTGATACCAAATCTCCATCAATATTCAAAACAATTCCATTTTCAGTCTTTGGGCCAATTATCATTAGTGCTGAAATGAATTGACTTGAAATGTTTCCTGGTATTGTGATTTCCCCACCTTTTACTTTTCCAGTAACAGTAATGGGAGGTTTACCATCTTTAGAAGAACACTTTGCACCAATTGACTCTAATGCATCAAGTAATGGTTGCATTGGTCTTTCTCTCAAACTTTTATCACCTGAGAGAACGGTTTTTCCTTCTAATAGTGAGGAAATTGCAGCTGCAATTCTTATTGTGGTGCCAGAATTTTCTGCATCAATTATTCCATTAGGATTCTTGAATTCCTTTAATCCTTTAACTGTAATATTATTTCCTGCTTCTTGAACTTGAGCACCAAAACTTTGACATGCCTTGATAGATGCTCTTGTATCATTAGAATATAGAACATTTTTGATAATGCTTTTTCCATCAACTAGCGTTGATAGAAGAAGAGCTCGGTGAGTATAACTTTTGTTTGAAGGACATTTAATTTTTCCATAAATAGTAGTTTTTTCAATTTCACAACTCATGAACATCAGCTCTCTTGTTATTTATCTCAGAAACTATTGTTTTTCCTTCGTGAGATGAAAAAACCTTCTTTATATTCTGTACATCTCTTTTTTTTACTATGGCAGCAATTGCTGGTCCATTGCCTGAAATTGACGCCCCTAAAGCTCCTCTTTCTAACAATTCTGTAATGATTTGTGGGTCAGAATTGAGAATGGTAGAGGCAGCAAGCCCATTGAGCACCATTGCATTCCAATAGTCAGAATTTTTTGCAAGTCTCCAAGCTTGTTCAAAAACAGGACTTAGATTTTTTAGATTTTTTATTTTCCCACGCTTTCTTGATCTTGGAATAAAAATTACCGAAGATAAATTTTTTGGACCTTTTTCTGATTTTATTATTTTTCTTTGATAATTGTCAGTTACTACAAATCCTCCATAATAACAACCACAAGCATCATCATATGCTCCCGTGATGCTTACTTTGGTTTGAATAGATGCTTCTACCCCTGCTAGAAGAATTTTTTGGTCACTCCAAGTTGGGTTGAATAGTTTAGCACATGCTAAAGCAACTGCAGATGATGTTGAGCTGGAGCTTTTCAATCCATAACCAGTAGGAACTTCTGAACGAATTGAAATTTCTAATTTATTTTTATTAAGAATTTTTTTGGGTACTACTTTTTCAACTACTTTATTTATTAAACGTGAACTAAAAGTTCCATTTTCTAATTTTAGGACAATGCCTTTTCCAACTGATGTTTTAACAGTTGCTTCAGTTTTTAATGATATTCCTAGAGTAGCACCTTTGCCAGTTGCTATGGCATTTACTATCGAAATAGCTCCATGTAAAGTCGCTTTAGCTGATGACATTTAAAATCCTCCTACAAGAACTCGTTTCATTGCTTCATATGGTGCATCAACACCGTGCCAAATTTTAAACGAACGAGCTGCTTGTCCAAGTAACATTTCATATCCGTAAATCACAGTGGCTCCATTTTTTTTGGATTGTTTTATCAAGTCAGTATTCATTGGCATGTAAACAATATCATACACAATTGAATCTCGATTTATGGATTTAGTGGAAATTGGACTAGATTCATTTTTTAATCCAACTGAAGTTGCATTTACAATATAATCATATTTTGATGTAGTTTCACCAACTTCATCTAATGTTAATGAAGTTGCTTTAATCCCAATTTTATTTGCAAACTGAACAATTATGTTAGCGTTTTGTTTGGTTCTATTAGCAATAGTAATGCTTTCAGCTTTTTCTTTTGCAAATCCTGCAATTATTGCTCTAGCAGCACCTCCTGCTCCAAGCAATAATACCTTTGAATCTTTGATGGTTAGACTCCTTTTTCTGATTGGGTCAAGAAATCCATCCATATCGGTGTTGTATCCTTTTAATTTTCCATTGTCATTTATGACTGTGTTTGTTGCGCCTATAACACTACAATCTTCATCTAATCTATCAAGAAATCTTACCATCTCAACTTTGTGAGGGATGGTAACGTTGAATCCATCAATTTTTATTTTTTTCAAGGCATCAATACCTTCAGCTAACTCTCCTCTTGGAATTTTATACGCTATGTAAGTACAATCAAGTCCTAATTCCTTAAACGCTGCATTGTGAATGCTTGGTGAAAGAGAATGATCAATAGGATCGCCAATTACTGCAAAAGTTTTAGTCATAGGTTTTTTTCAAATAAACGATTGATATAAGCTTACGATCGGAATCTTCTTATCTTTGCTAAAAACTCACAATTGATTTTACTTCATGCAAACTAAACTGACCAGGTGCAACCGGCTTTCCTAAAGAAACATAGGTAAAAGGACTACCCAAGTACAGGCAAAGGATCCTAGAAATTTTTCCGTATTCTCCCATTGCAAAGGCTATGAGCTTTGTTTTGTTTGAATTGTTGTAAAGCGCTAATATTCGTGAAGAGTCATTACTTGATTTTGCACTAGTAACAATTTTTACATTTGTTGAAAGCTTTTTCATTTGTTTTAGCATTTTATTTAAGGAAGACGAAGGAGGCGTTTTTTTGAAATCGTGCCATGAAACTAATATTACAGTTTTAGTTTTTTTAATATAATTATTCAATGATTTGTTTTTTCGTAACGTGTTAAACTCTACGTCTAACAAAAATGGTTTATACTCTGAGATTAATTTTAGAATGGAAATGCGTTCTTTTTCGTTTCCAGTAAACTTTCCACCTTCAGATTTGGGTCTAAGTGTGCATACACATCTATTCAGATTTTTACTAGCTAATTCTAAAGCCACTGGAACTTGGGATGGTTTTAAAAAATCAAGTCGTAATTCTGCATAATCTGATTTTTTTATAGCTTTGTTTAAGACTGAATCAAGCTTTTTTGGAGTTTTTTCAGCTATGGAGACACAAGTTTTGTAATGCATTTTTTATTTTTCAAGAATATATTCATCTGAGACTTCCATCCCAAAATGTCTACCAGTAGCTGGTTTTGAATACACTAGTACTGAGTCTCCTTTCTTTAGATGTGTAACTGATACAAGATGGCCGTTTGATCTGACAAACCGAATAGTTTCAGCATCTTGTGCAATTATTCCTCCTACTTCATCACCTGCTTTTGCTTTAATCATGAGCATTGGCCTTCTTTCTATTTTTGATCTTCCAACAGTTGCTCTTCGTGCTTTGCCTTTAGAGTCAAGAACTAATACTTCTGAACCTGTTTCAATTTCAGAAAGATATTTTGTTTTTCCATCGGGGCTTAAGGTGTAACAATGAACTGCGCCTGCATTTACTCTAAAAGGTCTTGGAGAAGTAAATGATGATCCTACAGATTCGTTATGAACTAAGAACATGAAGTTAGCACGATTTCCAATTAGCATTCCCTCACCTCTATGTAACATTGATGCAGTATCAACACAAACTCTTTCACCATCTCCCACCGGTTTTATGTCAATAATTTTTCCAGTTTTTAGATCAAAACTTTTTGTGCCAAGATAAATTAGCGCTTCTTTAACTTCATTAATTGAAGATGTATTGTAAATTACTCCATCAACACCAACCTCAAGTATGGAAAACATCTTGCGTACCTCTTCAGGATTTCTTGCTAAAACAAAGATTTTTGTATGAATTTTATGCAACTTTGCAATGATATTCTCTAGTGGAATTATTTTCCAATCTTTTACCTCTACTATTACAAAATCAAGACCTTTTTTTGCAGATGTAAAGATCTTATCAATGTCTTTGTTAGATAAAACCTTGATTTTCTTCCCAATCTTTTTTCCTTTAGGTTTTGATGAAACATCTTTATCAAGAATTACGTATTTTGCTGCAGTTGATGGATAAAGAGTTGCTAGCTTTGTTTTTGTTTTACCAAGGCGTTTAGGATCAAGATACACTATATTGATTCCTTCATTTTTTAACTCGGCAAGAAATTTGCTAAGGTGACTTTTTGCAACTTTTGGTGCAATAATTAATTCTCTACTTTTTGCCAATTTTTTTTGCTGCTTCCTGTGCAGTTTCATTTCTAAATATTATTCCAGCTAATGCTTGTACCATTAGTTCTGGGGTTTTATGAGCAAAGATATTTCTTCCATAAGTAATTCCTTTAGCTCCGGCTTTCATGGCGTCCTCAGTCATCTTCAATATGTCTAAATCAGTTTTTGCTTTTGGTCCCCCAGCAATCACAATTGGTACTGGAGTACCTCTGACAACCTTTGAAAAAGAGTCAATATCACCAGTGTACACTGTCTTGACAATATCTGCACCACAGTCTGCTCCTATTCGTGCTACATGTGCAACAATTTCAGGGTCGTGTGGGTCTTTGATCTTTTCTCCTCGAGGATACATCATTGCTAATAGTGGCATATTCCATTTGTGACATTGTTCTGAAATTGATCCAAGCTGTTCTAACATCTCGGGTTCCTCTTTTCCTCCAATATTGATGTGAAGGGAAACCCCATCAGCGCCTAGACGAATTGCTTCTTCAACAGTTCCAGTTAGCATCTTACGATTTGGAGAAGTTGAAAGAGAGGTGCTTCCAGAAAAATGTACTAACAAGCCTACCTTTGTTGGTCTTGGCATTGTTTTGAGAATTCCTTTGTTAATAATTACACTTGTTAAACCGTGATTTTCACATTTGTAAATAACAGCGTGAGGATCTTCAAGACCCTCTATAGGACCATTTGATATTCCATGATCCATAGGGATGCAAAGCATCTTTCCTTCTAGGAGAATACGGTTTAATCTAATTTGATGACCAGAAACCATGTTGGATCTCAATCTGTACCTTACTTAAAAATAACGTGAACTCTTTTCTCGAATCATTCTTTATCAAATCAAATAAACTCAAGTAAATTACTAATTTTCCTCTCAAGAATTAAATACCAATTAAAAATCATCA
>JAZGIF010000128.1:0-2255 GCA_036481835.1 Nitrosopumilaceae archaeon | reverse complement strand
ACTGGAAGATGATGATAGCAAATTATCGAAGACGCGGATATAGTTATCCTACAATTTCTAGAATCAAAAAAATCCTTATTCAAAAAAGCAGAAAGAGATCTAAATAGAAGCTTTTCTTCTTTCTGCAAGAATTTCTTCTGGGCTACCTGTTGGAATTTCAGAAGGTATTTCAGGAATGTTTTCTTTTGTTTGTCCTTCAATTATTGCTGTGGCCTCTTCTAAAATTGCAACTGTATCTGCATTTCCTGGTGTTCCCAACATGACATTTTCTTCATTAGACATTTTCGAACCAGTCAAAACATCGCCTAAAATCTTTGAGAGATCTTGCATAGAAGAGTTTGCCTGTGGCATTATTCCACCAAGCGAGATTCCAAGTCCTTTAATTATAGACATGCATGGACTCAAAGTTACAACAACGTCTCCTAATTCTGAAACTGTGTTAAGTCTAATCTGAATTTGCTCCATGGATAGTTTTGCATTACTTACCATGTTATTCATTTTTCTAATCTCTTGTAATTCAACTGCATATGCTTTAGCATATGCGTGATTATTTTCCTTTTGAGCAGCAACTATTTTTTGAAAAACTTGATCGTTTTTTCTTTGAAGTTTTTCATTTATTGTACTAAGTTTAACAATTTGTAATTCTAATTTTTTTTGCGCATCATCTATTTTGTTTTTTACTGGAGTTTCTGGTATTACTTTTCCTAACACCTTTTGTGAAAGGCTCTCTCCATTCCCGTTTTTACTCCAATTAGTGGTAAACTTTCCCAAATTTCCCCAATTAGACTATACAAATATGATTTAAAGGAGTCTGTATCGTCTTTCTATGTAACTCTAGTTACATACCTCTATGGCTACACGTAATTTTCATTATCCAAAAGTAAATGTGTACATCTCAAAACCAGGTTCGTCAACTTGAATCTCAAGTAAATGTGAACTTGGATTTTCGCTACTAATAATATTGTAGAGTCCTGGTTCTGAAAGAGTTGCAATTCCTGAACTTACGTCTTTTCCTTCATATTCAGCTGTTATAGGCATTCCATCTAAGAAAATAGAAAGTTGTGCCTCATTTGCTGTAACGATATTCACTTCTTTAGCATAATACGGTAATTTTATCGATCCTGAATCAGAAACAAGCATCATACTACCTTCCAAATTTTTCCACGTACCTTCCAAGTAAAAGCGATGTTCTTGTAAATTGTTAGGAATAGAATACGTTACATCTTTTTCAGGGCTAAATCCCTCTGAACTTCCTAGTTGATTTCTACCTGGTGCAAATTTGTAACCAAAATATAATTCAGGTGTTCTAAAACTCGAATGTTGAAATTCCTCAATATCCACAAGAGGTTCTGCAGCCGCAACATTTAGCCCCAACTGATATGCCCGCTCTTCTAAGAGCTGCTGTATGACCTTCTCAGTTTCATCGTATGCCCCTTCTCCAATGTGATCATATCTGATGTAACCTTCATGATCTGCGATGTATTTTCGAGGCCAGTATCTATTTTCAAAGGATTGCCAAATTTCTTTATCATTATCAAGAACAACTGGGTACATTATACCATGTTTGTCAACTGCCATACGAACATTTTTTTCAGATTTTTCAAATTCAAATTCAGGTGAATGAATCCCAATCACTAACAAACCATCGTCTGCATATTTTTCATTCCATGCAGTGATGTATGGAAGAGTTCTAACACAATTAATACAACTGTAAGTCCAAATATCATACAGCACAACTTTTCCATCAATCTCACTTTGTAAATTTTCAGGACTAGTATTGATGTATCCAGCAATACCAGTCAAAGGAGGGGCTTTTTTGAATTTACTTTTATCAATACTTGATGTTTCCAAATTTTCTCCATTAATGTCCTCATTTAGTATTGTATTTTCTGAAGTTTCTAAAGAAGAAAATAATACACTTAAACTACCAACCATACCTGTAATGACTATTCCCAAAATTATGGCAGTTTTGATTTCAGTTTTCATTTAATCACCCTAAAAGAATTAATTCGTTTAAGAGAGGAAAATTTGCAATGTATGCTAATTGATTTGTAAATACCAATATTCCTAAAATAATTATCAAAGTTCCTAAAATCACTGAATAATATTTCAGGTGCTTGTTCATTGCCTGGATAACTCTTGTTGCTCTTGAGAAAAATACTCCGATGAGAATAAACGGAATTCCTAATCCTAAAGAATAAGCTAACAATAGGGTAAAAGCAGTTCCTGGTGTAGTAGCTGACAAAGTAAGAATG
>JAZGIF010000127.1:0-2382 GCA_036481835.1 Nitrosopumilaceae archaeon | reverse complement strand
TCTTGGCCTCTGGAAAAACTTTGGCATTACCAAAAGTAAATGATCAAAATTTAATTTTTAAGAAAATAACTGGTTTTGATAATCTTGAAAAAGCTAGTTTTAATTTAATGGAGCCAAAAGATGAATGCCCTAAAATAATTGATATTGATTTAGTACTAGTTCCTATTGTGGGAATAACTCGAAAAGGGGTGCGCTTAGGTTATGGTTACGGATTTTATGACAGATTCCTTTCAAAATCTGACGCAGTAACGATTGGACTTTCATATGCAAAACAGTTAGTTAAATCAATTCCATATTCTGAAAAAGATGTTATAATTCAATGGGTTGTAACTGAAGATGAATATTTTAAAACATCATCTATAGGATAGCCCATTTTTTCCAATATCTTTTCTGCAATATTTGTTTGGCCAGCTAATGTTATTTACAGCAGAATATGCATTTGTAATTGCGATTTCTAGTGAATCTCCCAATGCAGTAACTCCTAACACTCGTCCTCCATTAGTTAGAATTTTACCATCTTCTTTTTTGGTTCCTGCATGAAAAACAAAAACTCTGTCTTTTGTTAAATCAAGGCCTGTAATTTCCTCGTTTTTTGGATAGGCCTCAGGATACCCTTTAGATGCTAGTATTACGCAAACTGCAGATTCAGACGTCCATGATATTGGTGGCAGTTTAGAAAGTGTTTGTTCTGAACTAGCATTAAGATATTCGTACAAATCTGAATTCATTCGCATCATTATTGGTTGGCATTCAGGGTCACCCATTCTTACGTTGAATTCTAAAACATATGGTTCATCATTTTTTATCATTATTCCAGCATACAAGAATCCTTTGAATGAAATCCCTTCGTTTTTCATTCCCTCCAAGGTTTTGTTTATGATGTTTTTCTGAATCTTTTGTGACAAATGTTCATCGATTACCGGAGTTGGAGAATATGCACCCATTCCACCAGTGTTTGGGCCTTTATCGCAATCATAAATTCTCTTGTGATCTTGGCTTGTCGCCATAGGAATTACGGAGTTTCCATCAGATAGTGCAATGAAAGATGCTTCTACTCCATCAATTCTTTCTTCAATAACTATTCTATTTCCTGCATCACCAAATGTTTTTTTTACTAAAAAAGTTTCAATTGCAGATATAGCTTCTTCTTTGCTATTACAAACTATAACACCTTTTCCTGCAGCTAGCCCATCAGCTTTGATTACTGCTTCATTTCCAATAGAATTAACATATTCTTCTGCTTTTTTTGCATCTCCAAAAATTTCATACTTTGCAGTTGGAATATCATTTCGTTTCATGAAATCTTTTGCCCAAATTTTGCTAGATTCGGGTTGTGCTGCTTGTTTTGTTGGACCAAAAATCTTCAAATTCTTTTCATTAAATTTATCAACAATTCCTAAAGCAAGCGGGGCTTCAGGCCCTACAACTGTAAAGCAGTTGTTTTTTTGTGCAAACTCTGCTAACTCATCAATTTTATCAACCGAAATTGGAACATTGTTCTTAGTTCCACCATTTCCAGGTGCAACAAAAACCTTTTCGACTTTAGGGCTTTTTGATAGCTTCCATTCAAGAGAATGCTCTCGTCCTCCTGAACCAACTACTAAAACATTTACCAATAAAATTTCTCTTTTTGTCAGGTATATATTCCAAGATTAATCCTGTTAGTGTGACAAATACTATTATCAAAAATTTCAAATTCTAAAACTAATCTAACTTTATAATATCAAAATTCCACACAACGATAGATGCAACTATCAAAGGAATTCAATTCAAAAAAAATTGAACAGGAAATCAAGAATTACCATTCTAATTTAGACTTGCGTAAAATGATTTTTGATTCATCAGAAAAATCAAAAAAAATCATGTTTGTTGAAGGCCCCCCAACTATGAATGGAATCCCTCATGCAGGACATCTTAGAGGTCGAGTAATCAAAGATCTTTGGTACAGATACATGACGTTGAAGGGAAATAAGGTGATTTTTAATGCTGGATGGGATACTCAGGGCCTTCCAGTTGAACTTCAAGCAGAAAAAGAGTTGGGAATCACTGGAGGAAAAACTGAGATAATAAAATCAGTTGGAATTGAAAAACTTGTTTCAGAGTGCAAAAAAATTGTAAAAAAGTATCATGAAAAATGGGTTAAAGTTGACAAGCTTTTGGGTATATCGTTTAACCAAGATGATGCTTATTGGACATTCAAAGATGAATTTATTGAGCGGGAATGGCAATTTCTCAAAAAAGCTCTTGAAAATAAAATTTTGCAAGAGGATTTTACTGTAATTGCATATTGTCCTAGCTGCCAAACATCACTAAGTCATTCTGAAGTTAACCAAGGTTATGAAGAAGTAAAAGATCCATCGCTTTACTACAAAGTCAAGCTGA
>JAZGIF010000126.1:0-14763 GCA_036481835.1 Nitrosopumilaceae archaeon | reverse complement strand
TGATAATTAAAAATTTTAACAAATTATCTAAAAATCAGAAGAAAAAAACAGCTTTGCTGATATTAGAAGCAGGATTAGATGCTGCAAAACCTAAAATTTCTATTGAAAAATTTGTTAAAGGAAAAATCAAACTAAAACAATATCAAAATGTCTATCTTGTTGCCTTTGGCAAAGCTGCAGACTCGATGACAAAAGCAGTTGATTCAATTACTAAAATCAAAGGTGGAATTATCGTAATGCCAAAAGGTTCTCGTTCTTTAGTAACATCAAAAAAGTTTCAAATATTCAAAGCTGGTCATCCTCTACCTGATCAAACCAGTATTAGGGCAGCAAAAACAGCTTTACAGTTCGTTGAAAGCAGAAGCAAAAATGATTTTATTATTTTTCTAGTATCAGGCGGTTCATCTGCATTAATGAGCTTCCCTAACGGAATCAATTTAAATGAAAAAATTAGTTTAACAAAACAACTTCTTAAATCAGGTGCAACAATTCAAGAAATTAATTGTATTAGAAAGCATCTATCTAAAGTAAAAGGCGGGCGTCTAGTACAAAACATGAAATGCGGTGCAATTGCTCTAGTCATGTCTGATGTTTTAGGTGATGACCTCTCCTCAATTGCATCTGGAATGACTTATTGTGACAAGACAACTTTCAAAGATGCATTAAAAATTATTAAAAAATACAAGCTTGGAACTAAAATTCCAAAAAAAGTTCAAACTATATTAAAAAATGGAGTATCTAAAAAAATCCCAGAGACTCCAAAAAGATCAAAATTCAAACATGTGATTATTGCAAATAACTCTCAATGTCTTGAATCAATGAAAAAAACATCAAAAAAATTAAAAATCTCTACAAAATCAATAACAATTTCAGGTGATGTCAAGCAAGTTGCAACCAATCTTGCTAGACTTGCTCCAAAGAAAAAAAAATCAGCCCTTATTTTTGGTGGTGAGCCAACGGTAATAGTTAAAGGAAAAGGTAAAGGTGGAAGAAATCAAGAATTGGTACTAAGATTAATAGCAAAACTCCAAAATTCTAAACGAAACTACATCATTGCTTCTATTGGAACTGATGGAATTGATGGTAATACCAAGTATGCTGGAGCTATTTCAGAAAACATTGCAAAAATATCAGTAAAATCATATTTGAAGAAAAACAATTCTAATTCGTATTTTAAAAAACATGGTGGATTAATCAACACCGGCTATACTCACACAAATTTACTTGATGTTGGCGTGATTCTAATCTAGGATTCTGCCCAATTAATTCCACATTTCTTACAATGCGCCCTCTCGCCATTATATTTTGGCTCAAAATGAGGAGTTACAAGACTCCCACAAATCGGGCATACCACTGGCTTGTGATTTTCCTTAATTCCCAACACTGAATTCTTTAATCTTAAGTATCTCATCTAGTCTCGTAAGCTAGATTTTTGAAAATTCAGCTAATTTGCTTAGTCAAGTACATCAATTCTGGCGTCTAATAATGTGTGATGTACAGTAGGATTTGGGTTTCCTGCACGTGCCTTGGCTCTAGCGGAAGCCATGCCTTTTACGGATCAAAACCAATTGGTGTTGGGACTAGCTGTCCTTCATGTGGTTCCAGTTGGCAAGATGGCGAAATTGTTGCCTCTTCTTTGGGCAAGTCGTTATCTGTCACCATGGGAAATGTTGGCTCTGATCTAAAACGAGGCATGTTAAAGATAATTTGGCTTGAGCCACAATCAGGCAAAGCGTGAAGGGTCTGACACAATTGCAGTGGAAGGGATTAGTGGGAACGCTATTTTTGTCCATAGAATTACCACGCCACCAAAACTCTCAATCCCGGCCAAAACCCAATCCCCACTTTTTCCCATTCTACAAAATGAGCTTTGCAGCAATGTTTTCTTTTGGATCAATTAATTGATAATTTATCTTTAGTTTTCTCTGTTTGATTAGTTCATTGAGAAACCATGTTCTTTTGTGAATAAACAGGTCAGAATTTTCGGTTCCTTGTCGCAGATGGTCATACATTTCTTTTGAATCAAGCATGATGTTTACAGTGTCTTCATTTTTTATTATGAAACGCCCAATACTCCAAAATATTCCTACATGTACTGCGATGTATTTTGATTGAGTTGGTGTCACCTTATTGAGATAAACGTCTGGCTGGTCTCTAAGCTCCTCATCAACAAAGTCCCCAGTCTTTATTATCCACGAAATTTTCTTTTCATTGCCATCTGCATATAGGATGTGTTCCAAGAGTCAAGCAAAAAGGCGTCAATTGTCTATATAATTTGAATACTCGACTTATGATCTTATTTTGATAGCCTCAATCGATGCTTGAGTCTCACTCTTTTTTCACAAAGATGGTAGATGAGCTAGTCGAATTCAGTGAATACGACGCAGAGCTTGCCGATGGAATAAAGTGGCTAGATGGCCAAGCACAAAAAAAAGGAATCTCATTTTATGATATGGTATTTGATGTTCTCTACAAACATGATATTAATTCAAAAGCAAAGGCTTGGCTAAATTCTAGAAATTAAGTAGTTTCAGGTCGTAAATCCAGTGGTTTGTATTCACAACCCTGTGGTCCACAATATTTTCCAACGTATACTGCTTTTGGTCTATACAGCGCAGGCTTTGGTGCAGCTTCGGCAAACTTTTCTTCAATGATGTGAGCTGTCCATCCCGCAACTCGAGAAACTGCAAAGATTGGAGTGTTAAGATCCATTGGTATCTTTAGCATATAGTATACCGATGCGCTGTACAAGTCAACGTTTGGATAAATGTCAGCTCCTTTCCGTTTTTTCATCTCATCAATGGTAACTTTTTCAACTTTTTGAGTAATATCAAACCAGGGCTCCCCAGTTTTTTTTGCTAGTTTTTTTGAAAGCTCCTTTAGAACCTGTGCTCTTGGGTCATACGTTTTGTATACTGCATGACCCATGCCCATAATTCTTTCACCAGAATCCATTTTTTCTTTAATCCAGGATTCTACTCTGTCTACTGTTTTGATATCCAGAAGCATTCTCATTACCTCATAGTTTGCACCCCCATGTAGCTCACCACTTAGTGCACCAATTGCTGCACTGGCTGCTGAGAACATATGAGCACGGGTAGATGCAACTTGTCTTGCAGCAAATGTTGATGCATTAAAGGTGTGATCTGCGTGTAATATCAAACAAATATCAAAAATTTTTTCATTATCAGAATCTGGTTTTTCCCCTGTTAACATGTACAAAAAATTTGCAGCATGTCCAAGCTTTGGGTCAGGATCAACTATTGGCAGATTGTTTCGTATTCTTTGCCAACTTGCAACAATGGTTGGAATCTTGGCAATCAGATTAAATGCCCGTTCATAGCTTGCCTCTTTAGTTGCAAACTCTTCATCATAGTAACCAGCAAGTGCAGCAACAAATGCTTGAAGCATATCCATTGGGTCTGCATCCTTTCTCCAGTTTCCCATATTGATTTGCATTTGCTTTACAATTGGTCGAGCAGAAATCAATTTTTGTTTAAAATCTTCATATTGGGATTTTGAGGGTAGCTCATCATGAAGTAATAGATAGCATGTTTCTTCAAAAGTCGATTTTTTTGTAAGATCCAAAATATCATACCCACGATAAATTAGCTTTCCACGTTCCCCATCGATGTTAGATATTCTAGTATCAGCTACTGGAATTCCTCTAAGACCAATATTTTTTGTATCCATACCATAAATTCCAAAAAAATTACTTTTAACTCTTGTTCAAAATTATTTGAAAACCCATAACTGAGTTTTTTCAGTTTAGTAAATTGTCTAATCTAACAAAGCCTGGGTCTATAGAGATATTATTAATCTAAAACTATTGTCTGATGTAGAACGGGATTTCATAAAATCACTAGATAAGAAAATCCTTAATGCATCACAAGAGGATCTAAAAAAACTCCAGGAATTGGACGTCAAAACTCAATTGCAAGAGCTGACATTTTATGATGCCTATGTGAAATCAAATCCAGCAGGCAAGAGACAATCTCAAAAAACAAAGACACGAATTTTTCGAAAAAATAAACATCCCTGACCTTTTTTGGTTTAAATGAGGGCCCATTCAATGTTTGCTCCGTATGACTGCAAAAAAAACCAAAGCAAAACCAAAGAAAACCAAGGTAATTTGTTTATCCCATAAAGAAGATGCTGATGGAATAAGCTCTGCTGCACTAATCAAAGAAGCCTTTGGGGGTGATACCCTTCTAGAAGACTATCCAGGATTGATGGATTCCCTCAACAAAATCAAGAATGATGTAAAATTAAAATCACTTTTTATTTGTGATCTTGGTCTTAGCAAAAAAAATCAAGAAGAATTTGTTGAAATTATTTCAGAGCTAAGAAAAAACAAGGTATCAGTTACTTATATTGATCATCATGATATTGATAAAAAAATATTAAAAAAATTACAAGCACTCAAAGTCAAACTGCTTCATGATGTTACTGAATGTACTTCTGTTCTAGTCTATGACAATTTCAAATCAAAATTATCAGAGCACGCAAGCTTCATTGCTGCATGTGCTGCGATTACTGACTATATGGAAGACAGACCTAAAGGAGCAAAGCTTTTGCAAATTTACGATAGGCAATTTGCTCTAGTCAATGCAACTGTTCTAACATTTAACATAGTTGGACATCAAAAGGATCCTGACTATCTTCTATATCTTGTAGATGAGCTATCAGAGTCTAAATTTCCACATGAGATTCCAAACACATTTGAATTTGCACAAATCCAAGTAACAAAACTGGCTTCTATGATTGGAAAGGTAAAGAAATCCATGAAATTAATGAAGAATCTTGCATACTCTGAAATTTTAGATTCAGGGGCAAGCGGGGCAGTAAACTTTGTCCTAGGTTTTTCTGGAAAAGACGTTGGTGTTGCATATAAAGAGCGAGTAGGACACGGTATTTACGCAGTATCCATTCGTGGTTCTAGAACATGCAAGACTCATCTTGGGAAATTAGTAAATTCGCTTGCAACTAGCTTTGGAGGCTCTGGTGGAGGACATGACAAAGCCTGCGGAGCCGTTATTCCAAAGCCAAAGATAAAACAATTTCTAAAGGAATTCGATTCAAAACTAAACTAGTAGATATGGCTGGGATTGGAATCATTGTAATTATATTTGGAGCAATTGTCGGCTCGATGGTATTTGCATCTTACATGTATTTGGAATACCAACCAAATTTTATTCTGGTCGAATCAGGACAACCTGTCCAAGTTGGACCTGTAATGTACACCATAGAGCCACTTGGCATACATGATGGTGATTCTGATACAAAACCTGAAGGAAAATTTTTTCAAATTCAAATATACGCTGAGAACCTTGATTCAAAAGAAACTCGAATGGGTGGAGGACAATTTTATCTCTTAGACGAAAGTGATAAAAAATTCCAAGCAGTATACGGAAACTTTACTGATATGGATCTTTTTGCTGACAAATTACAACCAAACATTCCCGCAACTTGGGTGACACAATTTGATATCCCATATGATGAGGAAATGACTTACAGAATAGGAATTTTACCAACAAAAGTTCAAGCTTCTCGAGACATTGGAATAATTTGCGTTCAAAACTGTTAGACTTTGTCTTTTGACTCTTCGTAACTCTTACTCGTGGTCACATTATGCAATTTCAACTATCATATCTAGTTCCACGGTAGAATCAAGCGGCAAACTATTGACTCCAATTGCTATTCTAGAATGTTTTCCTATATCGCCAAATACTTCGTACAAAAAATCAGACGCTGCATTGATAACTTTTGGATGCTCAGAAAAATCTGGGTCAGAATTTACAAAACCAGACACTCTAATTATTTTTTGAATTTTATCAAGATTACCAAGTTCTGACTTTAGCTGAGATAAGGCATTAATTATGCACAATTTTGCTGCCTTTTGGGCATCTTCAATTGACTGTGTAGTTGGAACCTTTCCTCTAAATACGACTTTTCCATCCTTAATTGGAATCTGACCTGAAACAAAAGCCCAAGATTTTGATACTACAACAGGAACGTACGAACCAGCAGGTTTTGGAGGAGTTGGCAATGAAATATTTAATGATTCGAGTTTTTCTTCAATCATGAGATTGATATTTTTTAATAACCCGTTTTTAATTTTTGTTTATTTTGAATTAATTTTGATATGAACTCGTTCGCCTTTATGAGAGTTTGTTTGTAAAACAAGCCTTGTTTTGTATCCCTGTCTATGCAAAAACCCATCCAGAATTGAAACCCAAGGAAGCGAATGTCCACTATTTAGCTTTGATTCTATCGTAATGTTTTTGCGATTTGCATCAAAATTTGCATGGCCAGAACATGTTGCCTGCAAACTTGAATCTATTAATTCAATCATGTCTGTCAATGTTTTAGATTTTAGACTGATTCCATTTTTTTCCAACAACTTTAGTAAATCTATTTCAGTATTTTTTGAAATAAATGCTGTTCCTAAAACATACCCCAATCCATTTTGATTAATAACATTAATTATTCTGCATACTTCTTGTGCTTCTGATTTTGTCATATCTGCAAGACTATCAGTTTTTAATGCATTTTTCCATAGATGGTTAAACACTGCACTCTGGTTTCCTGCTAAAACGTCAGTTGATGAAAATATTGCCCCTTTTCCATTTTGATTATCAATGATCAATAACTCGGTCTGATCAAAAATAAAACAATTTTGAAAAATATCTGACATTCTCAGCTTTGCACCAT
This sequence comes from Nitrosopumilaceae archaeon, assembly GCA_036481835.1. Taxonomy (GTDB): domain Archaea; phylum Thermoproteota; class Nitrososphaeria; order Nitrososphaerales; family Nitrosopumilaceae; genus CSP1-1. Next base: position 8,049 of record JAZGIF010000126.1, on the reverse strand, counting down.
CAGGGATTTTTCGAAATTCTTCACTTCCTATCAAAGCAGATGGCAAGATTATTTTTACATCCAAGTCTCGTCGAAGGATTGCAAGAAGTTGTTCTTTACATTCTGCAAGAAGGTTTAATCCCCATTGATCAACCATTATCTGAATTGATGATTTTGAGCCTTCAATCATTAATCTAAGCTGATCCAAAACATTGTTTGCATTAAGATGAAAGTACCTTTTCTCTTCAGCACCTCTTGTCTTTTTACTCTCTTCACTAACTTGTTTTAAGTTAGATACTAGAGTATTCATTGCATTTACTTTGTTGATTTGCTCATGAATGATATCATCAAAGGCATCTTCAGGAGCAATAGGAGTACACATTATTGGTTTAGTTTTTGAAATTATTGCAAGTTTCTTTTTTTCTAGTTTTAACAAAATAGGATAAACTTTGGTTCTTGGCAATTCAGCATAATAAGAAACCTCGCTTGCAGAAATGGTTCCTTTTGAAATCAGAGCAACATATGCCCGAGCTTCATATTTACTTAATCCAAATTCCTCAAGACTAACAGTAGCATTATGCTCTTTGACCATATTTTTTATGACTCATGATTAGGTAAGATCAAAAGCCAAATTCCTTTACACAAATGCTCAAAAAAAAGTGCAAAATGTAACTACAGCGTTAAGTAACTGTGGTTAAAAAGTACCCTGTTACAAGGGGCTGATATACCAAAATAGTGAGTTTTGAGAGAAGGATGACTATCAAGTTCAAAAAAATCAGCCTACCTCCATAGGAATATCTCTCACAGAATCTGAATTTTTGAAAAAACAAGGAACTTGATGGCATCCTGTTTTTTCTAATATGTTCCAAGCCGAAGTGTTAGAATGAATCAAAATTGATGACCGACTCTAAAATAACAACATGGTTACTAATCAAATGCATAATGAAATTGTTGCAAGTTTATGGATCTTAAAAAACAGAGAAATCTTATTAAAGATTTTAAAAAGATTGAAAAATTCTCATCTCTTGTAGAAAAAAGGTTGTTGACTTTTGACAAGGACAAACAACGAATAGAAAAACTCTCCTTTGAAGAATTACAAGATTTAAACGAGCTTTTACGTCTAGCAGACTACATTTTAACAAAACACGAAGACAAAAAGGAGGTTTATGCCTTGCTAAAAGATTTTGTTGCTATGATTAATAATTCTTCAAATTCGATGGATTTACTAAATGATAAAATCACTGAGCTAGTGGTCTCCGCAGAGGCAGCCATTTCCCGCATCAAAAATCTGCAAACTGACGTATCAGAAAACTATTCCTTCAAAGGTACTAAAGAATCAGAAATCAAAGTCAGTTTCCAAACGTAGGCAGAACCTAGTAAAATTATTTTACAAAATCAGTCATACCAATTTACACTAGTGGATACCTTTGAAAATTTAGAGTTCAAATCGGTTAGAAATTTGAGTTTAGCACCACAGGAACTGGAGAATAGCGCAAGCAGATATGCTTCTGAGGCAATAAAATGCGATTCCCAGGGAGCAAGAGGAATTGCCATAGCAAATTATCAAAAAGCCATAGATTCACTCGTTAAATTAATGAATCTTTATCCAAACAATAAACTAAACAAAATCTATACAGAAAGAACGACATCTTATCAAAAAAGAATAAAGGCACTTCAAATGACGCGGAGTTCAGACTTGGAACCAGTAGTTGACCCACAAGCATCTCCTTCAGAACAAAGGACCTCTATTGATAGAAAGAAACAAGATGATTTTGAAGATCTTATTTTGAAAGAAAAACCAAACCTTAGCTGGAATGAGGTAATTGGTTTAGATGACGCAAAGAGTGCCTTGAGAGAATCTATTGTATATCCTACCAAAAGAGCTGATTTATTTCCACTAGGCTGGCCTCGAGGACTGCTTTTTTATGGTCCACCAGGGTGTGGTAAAACAATTCTTGCAGCAGCTACTGCAAGTGAAATAGACGGTTATTTTGTAAACGTTGATGCAGCCTCGATGATGAGTAAATGGTTAGGTGAAGCAGAGAAAAATGTTTCAAAGCTTTTCAAAATGGCTCATGCCCTTAATGAAAAGGAAGGAAAACCAGTAATTTTGTTTATAGACGAAGTTGATTCACTTTTAGGTTCTCGTAGCAGTGAGATTGGTGGAGAAATAAGGACAAAAAATCAATTTCTTTCTGAAATGGATGGAGTAAACAGTAAAGGAAAGGATGTAAAGTTGTATGTAATTGGGGCAACAAACAAACCATGGAGTCTTGACTGGCCATTTTTGCGTAGATTCCAAAAAAGGATTTACGTTTCTCTTCCAAGTCTGGAGGCAAGACAGAATCTATTTGATCTATACACTGCTCCTTTGAAAAAAGATATGAGAATTAAAACACATGAGCTTGCCAAACTCTTTGAGGGATACAGTGCAAGTGATATCAAAGACGTTTGTCAATCAGCCCAGCTCAAAGCTGTTCATGAACTTTTTGATTCTACAGGCTATCAAGAACCTGTACAAGGCCAAGAATTACCTCAACCAAAAAATCTAACCATGTTAGACTTTAGACAGATAAAGACTCAAAGAAAACCCAGCGTTTCAACGGAAATGATTCGAGCCTATTACAAGTGGAGCGAAGACTTTAAGGCTCTCTAATTTTTTTAATATCTTTTTGCGATCAAATTTCATAAAACTTAAATCAGTAATCAAGATGACTTGTCGAGGGTCACAATTACCACAAAAAAAGCCCAATACGCAAAAAAATTTGGAAAGCTGATCCTTGATGATGGGACAGTTCTTGATGGGATTGGGTTTGGCTATTCTACTGTAGTTTTTGGAGAAATAGTCTTCAATACAGGAATGGTAGGCTATCCTGAAACTTTGACAGATCCTTCCTATAGTGGTCAAATTCTAACTCTTACTTATCCTCTAATTGGAAATTATGGTGTCCCCGATCCAGCAATAAAAGATGATGATGGCATTTCCAGCTATTTCGAATCTGATAAAATTCAGGTAAGAGGGCTAGTCATCCATGAGCTTTCAATGATTGCCAGTCACTGGAACCTTTCAATGACTCTAGATGAATGGCTTTACAAAGAGAAAATACCTGGAATATCAGGAATTGACACAAGGGAATTAACAAAAAAATTACGAACTAGCGGAGTAATGATGGCAGCTCTTGCAGTGTCAGATTCTGAAATTGATGAAGAGAAGGTTAAGAAACAACTTTCTTCGGCACAAAACTATACCACAGAAAAATTCATGGATACAGTGTCAACAAAAGATGAACAAGTTTTTGGAAAAGACAAGAAAACAGTTGTTGTAATTGATACTGGAGTTAAAAACGCGATTTTGCGAAATATTAGAGAAATAGGATACAAGGTTGTAAAGGTTCCATGGAATAGTTCTATTGAAAAAATCCTATCTTACAAACCAAAAGGAGTTGTTGTTAGCAACGGTCCAGGGGATCCCCAGAATTGTCCTGACACAATTAATACGGCAAAATCCTTAATTGAAAAAAACATCCCAACATTGGGAATATGTCTTGGAGCCCAAATTCTTGGCTTAGCAGGAGGAGCAGATACTTACAAACTAAAGTATGGACATAGAGGTCAAAACAAACCTTGTGTTAATTTAGAAAATGATCAAGTATATGTTACTAGTCAAAACCATGGTTACTGCATTAGTCCAGACACTTTAAAAAATTCAGAATTTAACTTGTGGTTTTCTAATACTGATGATAAAACCGTTGAGGGAATAAAACACAAAAAGCAAAAATGTATTGCAGTTCAATTTCATCCAGAAGCATCACCTGGACCTTATGATTGTAAATTCGTTTTTGAAGAACTGAAAAACCTAATGGAGGAGGAAAAGGCTGCCAAAAAATGAGTCGCTAAAAAAAATTCTAGTGTTAGGGAGCGGGGCATTAAAAATCGGAGAAGCCGGCGAAAGTCGCTAAAACGACCGCCAATTTGACTACTCCGGAAGCCAATGCCTCAAGGCAATTCGCGAAGACGGACTGAAAAGTATTCTTATCAATCCAAACATTGCAACAATTCAAACCGATACCAGATTTGCAGACCAAGTTTACCTCTTACCAGTTACGCCAGAATATGTGACATCAATTATTGAAAAAGAAAGACCCGATGGACTAATGCTTGGGTTTGGAGGCCAAACCGCTCTAAACTGTGGCGTAAAACTTGACGAGCAAGGAATACTACAAAAATATGGAATCAAGGTACTTGGGACACAAATTTCAGGAATTAAATCGACTGAGGATAGACAACTTTTCAAAGATTCTATGACGCAATGCGGAGTTCCTATGCTCAAAAGTAAAACCGTTTATTCATTTGAAGACGCAAAAAAAGTTGCTAGTGAATTAGGTTATCCAGTGATTGTGAGAGTTGCTTATACTCTAGGAGGAAAAGGTGGCGGGGTTGCCTTTAATGAAATCGAGTTGTATGAAATTGTTGGTAGAGGACTTAGTGCAAGTATGGTGGGTCAAATACTGATTGAAGAATATGTTGGAAGCTGGAAGCAAATTGAATATGAGGTAATGCAAGACTATTCAGGAAATAATATCATTGTATGTAACATGGAAAATGTTCTTTCAATGAAGGTACATACTGGAGATAACATTGTAGTTGCTCCCTCTCAGACAATTAACAACCGAGAATACCATTTATTGAGATCAGCTGCTTTAAGGGCCACAAAACATGTTGGTATAGTTGGTGAATGCAACATACAATTTGCATTGGATCCTGAATCTGAAAAGTATGTTGCAATCGAGATAAATCCAAGACTTTCTCGTTCTTCAGCACTTGCTAGCAAAGCAACCGGTTATCCACTTGCCTACATGTCTGCAAAATTAGGTATTGGTTATTCATTGCCAGAACTGGTTAACAAAATTACCAAAGTTACTACTGCATGTTTTGAACCATCCCTTGACTATATTGTATGCAAACATCCTAGATGGGACTTTAGCAAATTCGAGCTTGCAAATAGAAACCTTGGTCCAAGCATGAAATCTGTGGGAGAAGTCATGGCAGTAGGAAGAACGTTTGAAGAATCGCTTCAAAAATCAATTAGGATGCTCGATATTGGTAATGACGGACTAGTTCTAAATCGTATGAATGGAAAAACTTACGATGAAGAAGAAATCGAAAATCATCTTTTATCTACAGATGATTACATTCTATTCTATGTTGCTGCTGCACTTAAGAAAGGAATTTCTGTTGAAAAAATTTACAAAATATCCGCAATTGATCCATGGTTTATTGAAAAAATAAAAAACATTGTAGATACAGAACAGAAATTAAAAGAATCAAAGATTGAACCTAATCTTTTACGAGAATCTAAAAAACTCGGGTTTTCTGACAGGCAAATTGGAAGAGCTTCAGGTATCGATGAAATGGAAATTCGCCAAATAAGAAAAAAGGAAGGCATTGTTCCGGTAGTAAAACAAATAGATACGCTAGCTGCTGAATGGCCTGCAAAAACAAATTATCTATACCTTACATACGGTGGAGACAAAAACGATTTTGAAATATCCCCACAAGAAGAAGGAGTTCTGGTTTTGGGTGCAGGACCATATCGAATAGGAAGCAGTGTAGAATTTGATTGGGGCACAGTAAACATGGTTTTGGGCTTGCAAGAAAATGGAGAAAAAAATGTTGCTGTAGTAAATTGTAATCCAGAAACGGTATCAACTGACTATGATATTTGCCAAAGGCTTTACTTTGAAGAATTAACTCTAGAGCGCATTTTAGATATTCAGGAGTTTGAAAATTGTAAGGGAATTGTGACTTCGGTTGGTGGTCAAACTGCAAACAATCTAACTCCAAAACTTGCTAAAAACGGAATCCAACTACTTGGAACTTCTGCAGAAGATGTAGATAGAGCAGAAAACCGTTCAAAATTCAGTGCAGTACTTGATGAGTTGCACATTAAACAACCAAAATGGCAGGCTTTTTCGAACATCACTGAAGCAAAAAATTTTGCGATTGAAGTAGAGTATCCAGTGATTGTGAGGCCATCCTATGTCCTAAGCGGAGCTGCAATGAAGGTTGTGTGGTCGCAAGGAGAATTAAAAAAATTTGTTAACGAAGCAACAACACTATCTCCTGATCATCCAGTTGTTATCTCAAAATTCATGCTAAATTCCTTAGAAGTTGATGTAGATGGTGTTTCAGACGGTGAAACCATAATAATTGGTGCACTCGTAGAACACATTGAAAGTGCAGGAGTTCATTCAGGCGATGCTATGATGTGCATTCCTCCCTGGCGTCTTAACAACAAAATTATTGAAACAATAACTGATTATACCAAAAAAATTGCAAAATCATTTAACATCAAAGGACCATTTAACTTACAATTTCTTATCCATGAAGACCAAGTTTATGTTATAGAGTTAAACATCAGGGCATCACGTTCAATGCCATTTGTTTCAAAATTCGTTAAAACCAATTTAATCAGCTTGGCATCTTCTGCAGTTCTCGGTAAAAAAATTCCACAAATACCTGATGATCAATGGAGAAAAGTAACCCAATATGGAATCAAAGTACCACAATTTTCTTTTATGCAGCTAGAAGGAGCAGATATGATTTTAGGAGTTGAAATGCAATCTACTGGAGAAGCAGCTTGCTTTGGAATTAGTTTCTATGACGCGCTCGCTAAAGGATTGACATCAGTAGGTTATTCTCTTCCAAAGAAAGGAACTGTGTTAATCACCATCGGAGGAGAAGAAAATAAAGAAAAACTTTTACAAACTACTGCATCACTCAAAAATCTTGGCTTTAATATTATTGCAACAGAACATACTGCTGAATTTTTGCAGGAAAAATTCGGCGAAGTTGGTGTTGTCTATAAAATCAGTGAACCAGATAGAAAACCAAACATTGCTGATTTGCTCTTTGAGAGAAAAATTGATTTTATTATTAACATCCCAAGTACTTCTACCTTAGAAAAATATGTAGGAATGCTTTATGATGAATACCAAATTAGAAGAAAATCATTAGAACTTGGAATTCCGGTTCTTACCACGATTGAATTGGCTGAATCCTTTGTAAAAACTCTTGAATGGCTACAAAAAAACGAAACCACAAAAAAACCACTAGAACCTTACAACCCAATAAACTAAAGGACTTGTTTTATCATAGATTCATTGCCAATAATAGTGCCATCTAGTGTAACTATTTTGGCCGAAGAAACCTCTTTGATTTTTTCAATTATTGGAGAAATTGATTTTTTGTATTGTTTTTTGTGTGTTGCATAGAAATATTTGTTAAATGATGGAATTATGGTAATATCTAACTCTCCAGTTGTTGAAGAAAAAATCTGTTCTTTATCTGTCTTTATTGATACCCAAACTCTCTGCCCATTTACAACTGACTCATCTTGGAAAAATACTGGATGAACATGACCCATTACTATTTTATCTACATGTGAAAAATTTTCAGAAGGCATTGTGTGACCATGTGTTAAAAGAACGTCTTCAATAACTAACCCTGCTGACCCCACTTCAGTAATGCCTTCTGGAATAAGTTTTTGTATATTAGCATCATGATTTCCAGGAATTAAAATCGTATCAATTTTATCACTCATTTTTTTAAAAAATAAAGGAACTTCATCCCATTCATTTTTAGAAATGGATTTGATGCTTGATTTCACATCTCCCAATAAAATTAATGATTTTGCTTTTGTCGATTCTATAATTGATTCTAGTTCTGTGATTGTTTCGTTAATGGTGGTATTTTTTCCAACAAAAATATTTTTCAAAGCTAAACTGCTCTCAAATCCAATGTGCAAATCAGTTACAACAATGCTTCTCTTTTTATCATCTAAAATTAGAACCGGCTGAAAAGGAACTATTTTTGTTTTGACCACCAAAAATATACTTGGCATTGGAATTAAATCCTTGTGAGCAAAGATCCTAACAAAATTAAATCAGTAATTTCAGAAAAACGCGTTAAACTTCACTTGTTTGAGCCAAGTAACCGTAAAATTTGGACAGTTGTAGGAAAAGGAAAAGAACATTGGCTTGATCCAGATTTGGAATTTTGTTCCTGCCC
>JAZGIF010000125.1:0-2777 GCA_036481835.1 Nitrosopumilaceae archaeon | reverse complement strand
TCTGTTTTTGCTGAACTAAATAAAACCTTCATTACTCCACTTGATCGAGAAGACATCCAAAGGATTGCATCAAAAACTGACGATGTAATTGATAATATTGAAGGAGTTTCTGGTAGAATTTCTAGATATCATATTACATCTACCCCACCTTACATGTTAGAAATATCAAAAGAGCTTTCAAAAGCAACAAAAGAAGTAGAGTATATGATTTCTAGACTAAAAAATGTTAAAGGAGATAAAACGATAATCAATCATTGTCGCAACACAAGTGATTTAGAACATACTATTGATGACCTTTATAGAACTGCCCTTGCTCAATTGTTTGAAACTAATGATGCAATTAACATTATCAAGATGAAAGATATCTATGAAGTATTAGAAAATGCTTCTGATAGATGCGTTGATGTTGCTGATGTTGTTGAAGACATTGTTTTAAAATATGCTTAGTGTTTATACATGTATGAACTAGCCATCGGTGCGATAATAGCGGCTCTAATCTTTGATTTTGTAAATGGCTTTAATGATGCAGCTAATTCTGTTGCCACAGTAATTGGTACGAGAGTATTAAAACCACTTCATGCTGTCTTACTATCTGCAGTTGCAAATTTTGTTGGCCCATTTGTTTTTGGTGTTGCAGTAGCTGCAACAATTGCTAAAGGAATCGTAAGCCCTGAAGATATTACAATTTTCATAATAATAGGTGGATTATCAGGTGCAATTACGTGGAGTGTAATATGTACATTATTGGGGCTCCCAATTTCTAATAGCCACTCACTTATCGGTGGTATTGTGGGTGCAGGTATTGCAGGATTAGGTTTTGAGAAATTAGTGTATGATGGTTTGCTCAAAGTCGGAATTGGATTAATAGCATCTCCTATTGGTGGAATGATCATAGGATTATTGTTTGCAGGTGCTATAATCACCTTCTTTGCAAAACATCATCCAGCGAGGGTAAACAAAACATTTGGGCGTTTACAGTTAATTTCTTCAGCATGGTTTGCATTGACTCATGGTGCAAATGATGGACAAAAAGTGATGGGAATAATTGTTCTAGTGTTATTTGCCGAAGGAATAATTACTGAATTTGAAATGCCTCTTTGGGTAATTTTTGCTGCAGCAAGTGCAATTGGACTAGGAACTTTCCTTGGTGGACATAGAGTCATTAGAACATTGGGTCTACGAGTTGCAAGATTAAGACCTTACCAAGGATTTGCAGCAGAAACAGGTGGTGGAATACTTTTAGCAATTTTTGCAACTTTGGGAATTCCAGCAAGCACCACACACGCAATAACAGGTTCAATCATAGGAGCAGGAGCAGTTAGAAGAAAATGGGCAGTTAGATGGAAGTTAAGTAGACAAATTGTTTTTTCTTGGTTAATAACAATTCCAGGAAGTGCCGCAATAGCATTTGTTAGTACTCATATCATTCATTTGTTTGTATGATGACATTTTTTCCTGGATTTTTTACATCATGTTCAGATAGATTCTAAAATACAACAAATTGTTTCCAACTTGACGGCTGAAGATTTATGAAAAATTCTAACTTGATTATATTTATCTCAGAATTAGTAGGTACATTTGGTCTATTAGTTGCAGCTACAGGTTCCATAGTTTATGATGGAAGAATTGGAGGAACACTTGGAATACCTTTCATTGTTGCAATGCACTTTATTGGTTTAGCTATAGTTGTTTATGCTTTTGGAAAATACTCTATGGCTCATTTTAATCCAGCTGTAACCATTGGATTCTATATCACTGGTTATACTAAAAAGAAACAACTTCCATTTTATTTAACAGCTCAAGCAATTGGGGCATTTCTTGGAACATATTTTGTAAAATATTTACTTGGAGATTATGCAAACCTTGGTACCAATTCTCCAAACTATTCATATCCATTTGCATTTTATTATACAATTGAAATCATTGCAACCTTTTTGCTGATGGCAGTTATTTTATGTGTAGTTCACTACAAGCGTTTAAACAAGTTTTCAGGACTTGCAATTGGTGGAATTATTGGCCTTGATGTCTTATTTTTTGGAGAGATTTCAGGAGCATCAATGAATCCAATTAGGTCTATCTCTCCAGCATTGGTTTCTGGTATGATGAATGATTTATGGATATATTTGACTTCACCATTAATCGGAGCAGTAATAGCTGCGCTGTTATATCGTAAGAAATTCGCTAATTCTAAAAATACAAAATAGTATTACGAATAATAATAACAAGAATCATTCTGCCATGTTGTCAAAATCAAAAAAACTATTCACTGATGCAAAAAAAGTAATTCCTTCAGGGGTTAATAGTCCTGTAAGATATTTTGAACCATATCCATTCTTTGTAAAAAAATCTCAGAGCAGCTCAGTTTGGGACGAAGATGGCAAAAAATACATTGATTTTTGCAACGGATATGGAGCCTTGCTTTTAGGTCATAGAAGAAAAGAAATTATTTCTGCAGTTTCAAAACAACTTAACACTGGAACATTGTTTTGTGCACCAACAGAACTTGAAATAAAATTATCAAAACTGATCATTGGAAACTTTCCTTCTATAGACCTGGTAAGACTAGTAAATACTGGTTCAGAAGCAACAATGACTGCAATACGATTAGCTAGAGGTTATACAAAAAAGAAAAAAATCATAAAATTTGAAGGATGTTATCATGGTGCACATGATTCTGTATTGGTAAAAGCTGGTTCTGGTTCTGCTCATTATGGAATTTCTGTTTCTGAAGGTGGTTTAAACGAAGTTTCAAAAAATACACTAGTTGTTCAATATAA
>JAZGIF010000124.1:0-2682 GCA_036481835.1 Nitrosopumilaceae archaeon | reverse complement strand
AATTCCTGTTCCACTTCCAGTTATGAGAGCAACCTTATTTTGAAATTTTAACATTAACAAAATTCTTCTTTTTGGATTATTTAATTGGATCAGCTAGAGTAGAGTTTTTTCTATTAATCTTTATTTGAGGGTTGAATTCATCACCAGACATGCATGATTCTGAACCTGATACTTTTGTTTTAAAGTCAAAACCAGAACAATTTTGTGAAATTTTATCAAAAATTGGAGTAGAGGCTCATCCAAAGGAAATTGGAACTGATGAAGTTGAGCTGGGAGAATATTACAGTAGATGTTTTTCACAAACACCTAGGATGGTCACCAACAAGGGATGTCTAGAACCAAAAAATTCAAACATTGACGTTATTCAAATTATTCAAAAGGGTTGAAAAAATGCAAGAACCAAATCCACTACCATGGGGGGCACAGGACCGTTATCAGGCTCATTTTATTGTTAGAAAACAAACAGAAAATAAAATCGATTATACTGCAAGAACAATTCTTTCAACCAAAGGTCACTTTGGTTCAAAAAAAGTTGTTAACGTTACTTGGAATGGTGGCGATCTTGCAAACATTCTCAACGATGATTCTTCATTAAGAGAAATGCTCATTAAACAATCTGTTAGAGATGCCACAATTTTTGTTGACCCATCAGATAATGGGATTAGAATTTATGGAAAATGGAAAAACAGTTACGAGTTTGGAATTACAAAAGAACTTTTTGCAATTTACAACAAGATTGCAGATCACATAAAATCAGTTTAAGCCTTCCACCAATCTAGAGCTAAATAATCTACATCTTTACCGCTTGGAATAGCTAAGATGAATTGTTTTCTCACAGTTCTAGCCAAACGTCCTGCTAAAACAACACCAGTTGAAGTCATTGCGTCACTTTTGTTATAAACTTGAACTAAAAACGGAGCATGATCTATTCCAGGTCCCTTTTGATATACTGCAAAATCGCAACCAAACTTTATCCCAGGATTAACAATGTATCCTTTATCACGAAAATTTTTGTAAACAATGTATTTTTTGTCAAAGTTGTGATATTCTTGTCTACAGATTTCTAACATTTTTTTCTCAGTAACTTTTTTTTTCATTTTTGTAATGCTTACCTTTGATTTTTGAAGAAGATAGTACCCTTCTATAAGATCTAAAATTAGAGGAACATTAATCTCCTCTATTTTTGGTTTTGACATTCCTATTGGTTTTCCGTAATAACCTGAGCTGAAAAGTTTTTGAGAATCTTTTATGTTCCAGACAACAATCCTGTTATCAATTAATTCCCCTTTCATTCAGGATTTTTATGACTTGTTGTAATTATTCGTTAAGAAATCAAGCTATAGATTTCTCTATTGAATATTCATTCTACTGATTATATTCAATTTCGCTAAATTATTTCCATAATGATCATACGTAAATACGATTTTTACGTAATGATTTTTGGAGGCTAACAGTCAGTCATTGATTCCCGTTCAGACCTGCGAAGGGTACGATACTACGTGGAACACACCAAAGTAGCTTGACCTTGTATGTGAGTTAGCTTCCAATTTCGCTAAATTACTTTGAGATTTAAAAAATGAATCTATGAAATCTTAAGTGCAATTTACTACTATCATAAATATAATGATCGGTGAAATCAAGTATGAGATTTAACAGTATGATTATATTACATCAAACAAAATGTATTCAAAATGAGTGGCAAAACACATTCTCAAACTAAATCCGACCTAGTACCAAAATCCTTAGACCTCAATCAAGATGCCTACACACTTTTTGAAGACAGCAATTCCAGATACTTTACTGCAGTCAAAGCAAATACGGCAAGCTATCTTCAGGCAGTAACAAACCTTCAAGAAGAAATAATTGAGTTAAGAAAGCACAACGCTGATTCTGCAATAGAACTCCAAAAAGGAATCTCTGAAAAGTTTGCAACAAAAACTGAACTCCCAGATGCTACACTTGGTATTGCAAAAACAATTGCAGAGCAAAATTCAAAAGCATGGAATATGCAAATGGAGATGATCCTCACTTCGCTTGATGTCTTAGCTAAAAACATACAGGCTTTCAATTCAAATTGCAAAACCTTTGATAACATTAGCAAAGGAATAATTGATTCGTGGGCTTCAACAATAAAACAAGCCTCTAAAAAACAGGATTAATCAACAGCAGACAAAAATCATGTTACTGTTTAGTATGCAATTTCGCTAAATTACTTTGAGATTTGAGAAAAAATAGATCATCACATCCAGTGTCTTAAAATAACTTTCTCACACGATATTATCTAATGACTAAAACAATAATTTTCACAATTGTAGCACTGACAGGATTATTGGTTTTCGGATTTACACTAAATGACAGTTTTAGTGAAACAAATGTAGCCGGAAGTACCGCAGTTAAGGCAATTCCTGACTGGGTTGACCAAAGCTTTCGGTGGTATGCAGAAGGACAAATCCAACAAAGTGAGCTTCTCAACTCTATGAAGTATCTTCTAGACAATAGCATCATGCACATCTCTGACAAGGCAGCAAAAGAGATGCATGACCTAAAAGCAGAAAATAAAAAACTCAGGCAAATGGCACATTACGATGGAGTAAAGGTTACAGCAAAAACTCCAGGAATGATGGATTCGGACAAATCAAGAATGATGCCAGATCCAGCAATGATGAGAGATGTCTGGATAGA
>JAZGIF010000123.1:0-3120 GCA_036481835.1 Nitrosopumilaceae archaeon | reverse complement strand
ATTACAGTTTTTGATCTAGGCATTGCCTCTGCACGCGACAATTTGTTGTTCCTAAAAGGTGATCATGGTGCATTTGCCATGCAAGTTTTCTGGCCTTCTGCAGGTGTACACAGTATTATTATCTATTCACTTGTAATGATGGCATTTTTATTGAAAATGAATATTCCTCGCAACAGAAAGACTGGCTACTTTATCATTGGAATTATTGGCACAATTGGTGTTAACATGATTCGAATCTTTTCTCTATCGTTGTTTGCGCTGAAGGTCTCAACAAACGCAGCAGAATTTGAAGAATTTCATTCTGTGGCAGGAGAAATCATGTTCTTGCCGTGGCTGTTTATCTTCTTGTTACTTGTTACTGTAATTGAAACAAAACGAATCAAAAAACTTCAAGCAGCGAAAACAAAACAATAGGTATTCTAAAAATAACTTGTAATGTCACTTTGACCTTCCATTTCTGAAAGTTCAGAGACCTTAACACCTAACCTTCTTACAAGAAGTTCTTGATCCTCTAGCGCTTCTTGCAAAAGTTGCTTTGCATTTTTTTCTAATTCCCCAAGATTTAGTGTGGGGTTTTTTAACATTTTTGATTTTGATTTGTTTGATAGGTCAGACTGGACAAACTGGATTCCAACTGATTTGAACATTCTATTATTTTTTAAAACAACACTATGCAATTCCTTACAAATTTCACTTAGGTTTTTTGCAAGAAAATCAAAATCTTTCGAGTCTTTTTTTAGGGTAACAATCTTGCTAAATTGGATTCGGGGCTCTCTTTCCTTAACTGGTTCATGGTAGATTCCCCTTATGGCATTGTATATGTGCGTGCCACTTTTTCTTCCAAATTTTTGATTCAAGGCAAAAACATCGAGCTCTTTTAGTTGTCCAATTGTTTCAATTTTCATTTTCGCAAAAACTTCTTCAGTTTTTTTACCAATGCCAGGAATTCTTCTGATTTTTAGTGGTTCAAGAAAACTTTCAATTTTATCTGGCGGTACAACTGTTAGCCCATCAGGCTTTTTGTAATCTGACGCAATCTTTGAGACTAGCTTGTTTGGAGATACTCCAATAGAACATGTCAGTTTGATTTTGTCTCTAATTGAATTTTTTATCTGTTGAGCCAAATGCGCTGCTATATCAAAGTCACCTTCGGTTTTTTTTGTTACATCTAAATACGCTTCATCTTTTCCAACATATTCAAAAACATCTGCATACTGCTTGATCATGTTCATTGCTTTTTCTGATCTATCCGAATAAAACGCAAAATCTGCTGGAAGGAAAACTGCATCCTCTCTTTCTTTCAATCTCTTTTTTGCAAACGCTATTGGCAAGCCAGAATTTACATTGTATTTTCTTGCAGTATAGTTTGCAGTTGCTATTGCTCCGCTGTCTCCCCCTCTATCAGAAAAGATACACACACAAACTGGCTTTGTCTTCAATTCCGGTGAGCGTATTTCCTCACATTGAGCAAAAAAATAATCAAAATCTACATGAAAAACTACCTGGTGTCCCAATATTGTTAATCATCTATGAATGCTTATTATGATATCGGGGTACAATAATCTAAATATTATTTCATTTTACAAGCATCATGACATATCCT
This sequence comes from Nitrosopumilaceae archaeon, assembly GCA_036481835.1. Taxonomy (GTDB): domain Archaea; phylum Thermoproteota; class Nitrososphaeria; order Nitrososphaerales; family Nitrosopumilaceae; genus CSP1-1. Next base: position 1,517 of record JAZGIF010000123.1, on the reverse strand, counting down.
TTATCGACTGGGCCAGATGGTGTGAAAATACAGCCTGAACACATGGAAAAGGAGAAACTTTATCATTGCGTGTTCAAGGACAAAGTACTTTTAATCTTCAAGGATGATGAAGATCTTCTAAATTGTTACGAAATCGAAGAAAAAGATTTGGTTGAAAAAGTTAAAGCTAACGGCAATCAGGATGAAGTTGAAAAAGTTTTAGAAGAATACCTTGAGCAAAAAAACCTTAAACATTAATTAGAACGAGAAACTGAATTTGTTTAAGGACTACTCATGAGCAGTGAAGACAAGCCAACTGATGCAGAAGAAATTATCTCAGAATTTCAGAAAAAAGAGGCAGAGCAAGTAAATCCCGCCCCAGAACCTTCTCTAGCAGCTCCTGCGCCTGAGATTCAGATGCTTCCTCAAGAAAAAGAATTACCGCCCCCAGAACCTAGCAAAACTACCGAATCAGATTCGCCAAAGGATGATAATGAGGACGGCAGTCATGTCCGAAATGTAATTTATGTTGGACTCAAACCGATTATGACTTATGTGACTGCTACTCTGACTCAATTATCTAGTCAGCCAACTGTCACAATTAAGGCTCGAGGAAAAAGGATCACTCAAGCAGTTGACGTTTCTCAAATGATTGTAAAGCGTATGGATTTTGTCGGATACAATGTAAGCGATGTTAGGATTGCATCTGATTCATTAAAATCTCAAGATGGCAGACTGCGAAATGTATCAACAATAGAAATCGATGTCAGTAAAACATAAAAAATCAAAACTAATCATTGCTGCGCTAATTGGAATCTCATTTTTGGGTGTATTGTTAAGTTTTGCAGTTTGGAATTCTTGTGGAATAGAACATGTCGCTATAATATCCGAAATTCAAACATACGAAAAAACACTTGATCCGGTATTTTGTGAAAATCTTGTTCTTAGGATTTTGGAGTATAATGACAAATGCGATAATTACATTGAGATTTTTGATTGCGGCTAAACATGTGTTTCACTATAGTTTTTGGGTCAAATTAGACCAAACAACGTACTAAATCCCTTAGCTTCAATTACATGTGTTATGAAATGTTAATGAGTTTCAAAATTCCTCTTCATGCTGTGATCCCATTATTACATCACCAAGTTTAAGACCTCACACACTTCTTGGAGGTATGGTTAATCAAATTCCTGGCATCAAAGAAAGTTGTTTAAGATGTGGGAAAAAGACATTAATTACAGATGTCGAAACAGGTGAGATTTTTTGTGGTGGTTGCGGTTTTGTATTATCTGAGCGTGTAGAAAATGCTGGCCCTGAACGACGTTCATTTCCTGATGACAGAATCAATAAAGAAAGGACAGGAGTTGGTACATCTTTAACAATACATGATCAGGGCCTGTCAACAGTAATCAACCCAACAAATAGAGATGCCACAGGAAAACCTCTATCGAGCTCTATGAAAAAGACTCTCAAGCGTCTAAGAACATGGGACAGTAGAAGTCAAAATGAACCAATTGATAGGAACTATAGATTAGCC
>JAZGIF010000122.1:0-2047 GCA_036481835.1 Nitrosopumilaceae archaeon | reverse complement strand
TATTTTTTAAGCTCAATTATCTAATTTTTGTCTAATTTTGTATATTAATGACCCATCAATCTTAAACTGGGTTCATGAATTTTCAGATTAGGTTTAACTAATAAAATTCAAAAACGAACCTAAAATAACGTTGTAATATTAGATTTTAGAACGCGATCAAATTATTTCCATAACCCTGTTATGGATTTCAATCATGGTTTAAATAGCAACCAAGCAATGTTACTTTAAGTGAAATAAATGCCAATAGCAATACTTCCAGACATTGATGAGCAGAGATGTATCGGATGCGCACTTTGTGTTGAAATCTGTACTACTCTAGGCCCAGATGTACTTCGTGTAAAACCTGTTGAAGGTTGGAAGAGAGGAAAGGCATTCGTCTTTTATCCAGAAAGATGCATTTCTGATGGTGCATGCATTGGAGTATGTCCAACAAAGTCTATCTTTTGGATGAGACCAATGAACTACACTGCAGGACAACCTGTACCTCTTCATAAGAACGGAGTATTCATAAAAGGTTGGGCAGAAGACGCCGCTTTATAGTCGGTATCTTTTCGCACTCTTTTTTCTTATTTTCTTTTAACTATAGAATTTTCTTTTTACACCCTTTGGAATAGTTTTAGAAAAGAACTTGATGAACTCATCATTCTTGTTCAAATAAACTACAGAAAAGTTATTTTTTTCAAAGAACGTCTTCCAAGTTTTACTAAAAATTGTAAACTGTTCTGGTAGAAAAGATGATTTTGACATTAAATAGTGTGCTGCTGGATAAAGATCTGAAATCTCAAGTGGAATAATACCAAGGAATGGGTTGTATTGACAGAACTGGATAGTTTCTGAATTTTTAAATTTCTTCTTCAAAAGATGATATTCATGAGATAAATAAAACGGTTTTAGAACTGATTCCCCACTTATTACCAGCGTTTTCTTTTTTGATCTAAAGTTACGTACTGTATTATGATAAGAAATTACTTCGGGCCTAAATTGATCTTCATTTGAAAATAAGAATATGGCAGAATTTTTGAATTTTGGAGTTCCGTTTGAAAAAAAAGATGAGTTTGCTGTGAAAACCTCAATTGTTTCATATAGTTTTGGATGAGCCCTTGCTTTTTTGATGACGTATTCCCATAACCTACCTTCATGGATGGCTTCTTTTACCCTATCAACTTCAGCCTTTATTGATATCAAGTTATGAAGGGCAAGTTTGTTGATTTTTTCCTCTTCACTTAAAGATTGTAATTCTTTTGGAGTGAATTTAGAACAAACTTCACATGGACATGAAAAACTCGTAATTTTTGATAAATGAAATGTTCTATCTTCAGAAATATACCTATCATTTTTTGCATATAGCATATATGAAGCAGAATCAAATGTGTCGCAACCCAGTGCAACTGCAAAAGGAATCGTTAGCGGATGTCCTGCACCAAATAGGTGTAAGGGAATGTTGCTTGGGATTTGTTTTTTTGCAGTAATTATCATGTTTGCAAGTAATTTGAACTCATATGATTCCATAAATTCTACAGGGCTTCCTAGTGCTAACATTTCAAAGCCAAATTCTACAAGTTTTTTTGTAGACATTTTTACCAAATCCATATGTTCTCCACCTTGGATTGGTCCAACCCAAACCGGTCCGTTTGATTTGTTTAGTTTCAAAGTTTGTTTTGATACCTTGAGGGTGTGTTCAACATAGGACTTTGCTTTCTTTTTTGGTAATCTAAAACCAGTTGGTTTATCAAGTGGAATAGTAATGTCTGAACCAATTTTAATTTGATAATCTGCAATATCCGATGGCGATACTTCAACATCTCCGTATTCTAAAACTTGATAGCCACCTGAATCAGTCATTACCGCTCCATCAAAATTAATTATTTTATGTATTCCTTGTTTTATTGCAGTATCTCCGTAATTGTTTTTCGTAATGTATGAATTTGTAATCAATAAATTAAAACCCAATTTACGCATTTTCATTGGAGGAATTGATTGTTTAACTGGATGAATTACAGGTACAAAAGCTGGAGTTTCTATTTTACCATGATTAGTATGTAAAATT
>JAZGIF010000121.1:0-2773 GCA_036481835.1 Nitrosopumilaceae archaeon | reverse complement strand
GGTTATGGGCCAATTGTTGTAGCAAAAAAAATGATGGATATTAATCAATTAAAAAAATCTAAAATAGCCATACCTGGGAAAATGACTTCAGCTTTTTTACTTTTGCAACTGATGATAGGCAAATTTGATTTTGTTGAGATGAGTTTTAGTGAAATCCCAAATGCAATAAAAAATCAAAAAGCTGATGCAGGTCTAGTCATCCATGAAACTCAGCTATCTTATGATCAGGAAAACCTTACAAAAATTCTCGATGTGGGAGAGTGGTGGGATAAAAAAACAGGTGGACTTCCTGTTCCACTTGGAATAAATGTAATAAAAAATCAATTAGGAAAAGAAAATATTAAAAAATTCGATACTTTCCTACGAGATTCCATCAAATATGGTTTGGAACATGAACAAGAAGCGATAGATTATGCTATGGAATATAGTAGAGGTAAATCTCGCCAACTTATTGAAAAATTTGTAAAAATGTACGTCAATGACGTTACTGTAGATATGGGAAATCCTGGTGAAAAATCCATTAGGCGATTATTTGAACTTGCAGCTGAAAAAAATCTTGTGTCAAATTTTGACTTGAAAATAGCAGAATAATTATAAGATAAAATATAACAAAATACGTACCAGATTTGCTTGTAGACAAAAAAATTTTGGTTTCAGGAATTGCTATGGTGGCTGTAGGCATTTCAATTTCGTTATATCTTACTGCAATAATGCCTATTGGAATTACTGGAATGAGTGACGAGGAGACCTTGGATCTATTACTAAAACAACGAGAAAATCAAGACCTGAATACTCTAACTGGGATTTTAATTGCAGTTGGATTTATGCTGGTCTTGATTAGTTTTGGAGCAAGAAGGAAAAGAAAAAGCGGAGCAAAAAAAGTAGAAAAAAAACCTACAACTGATTAAAAAACTTAGAATCTTTTTAAAATGTTATAGAATGTATCTCGCTGAACTGGAATTTTTCCTGATTCTTTTACCATATTTGCTAGTTCTAAAATAGAAGAGTTAGTAGATTTTCCTGCTGCCTTGTAAATCTCCTCAGAAAAAGCAGTGCCCACTAAATCGTTTCCTCCATTAGCTAATGCTACTTGAGCCAATTTTTTTCCATAGGCGACCCAATAAACAGAGATATTATCAAGTGAACCTGCCAACATTAATCTGCTAAGGGCAATAACTTTGAGATCATAAATTGAGGAACACTCATGGGTTACCAGTTTTTTTTGTTCAAGTTCAGTATTATCAAGGCTAAATTTGAGTGGGATAAATGTGATGAAACCTTGTGTTTTTTTCTGCAAATCTCGAATTTTTATTAAATGATCTATGATATGTTCTGGTTTTTCAATATGGCCATAAAGCATTGTGACATTACTTTTCAAACCTAATTGATGGGCTTGTTCAATTGTTTCCAACCATTCTTGTCCTGTACATTTTCCCCTAACAATCTTGTCTCTAATATCTGGATGAAACAATTCTGCCCCTCCTCCAGGTAAAGAATCAAGACCAGCAGATTTTAGGCGCGAAAGGATTTCTTTAACTGAATTTTTTGTTAGTTTTGAAAGATAAAAAATCTCAGCAGCGGTAAAGGCCTTTATTGTAAGGTCTGGATGGTTTTGTTTTATAATTCTCATCATGTCTTCATAATAATCAAGCGGTAATTTTGGATGAAAACCTCCTACAATGTGTACTTCTGTTGCTCCCATTTTTTTTGCTAAAGCAACTCTTTGTTCAATTTGTTGTGATGTCAGAGTATAAGCATCATCTTCACTTCCATTTCTATAAAATGCGCACATTGGGCAACTAGCTGCGCAAACATTAGTGTAATTCATGTAATAAGATGCAGTAAAACTAACTGTATCGCCTACAAGATTTTGTCTTGCTTTATCTGCAACTGCTCCTAAAATATGAGGATTATCATATTGCATTAATTCTAATCCATCGTTATATGACAACTCTTCACCAGCCATAGCACGATCTAAGGCTTGTGATTCACCAACTAATTTTTCTAGCACGGCATCCATGAATTTGTCTACAAATATAAAATTTCCATGTATCTAAATATCAAAAATTAAGTACTATTTCTATTCCAATAGTTTATGGTACTTCCATTAGTTGATGAAGACAAGCCAAAATGCTATGTTTGTCACGAAGGATTTGAAAATATTGAAGATTTGAGAAGTCATCAGGAAACTGCTCATAAAGATTTCTTTGAGTTTCATAAAAAGAATGACAAAAGAGAACCTGCTCCAGGAGACGTAACTGTATTTTAAATTTCCATTATTCTACTAGCTTTTAGGATTTCAAGTGCTTTCTTGTGGCTTATTTGAGCAAGATCATAATTTCTATCAAGTTCAAGTGATTGTTTGAATAATTTCAAAGCGTCTTGCACTTGACCCAGTTCCCCCAGAGATAATCCTTTGTAAGCTAATGCCATAGTACAATTTTTATCAATTTTTAAAGCAAGGTCATAGCAATTTATTGCTTCAATATATTTTCCAAGAGAATGTAAAGAGGAACCTTTGTTAACAAGCGCATCAATGTTGTTTGGATCCAATTCTAATGCTTTGTTATACAATTTTAGAGAACTTTCAAGTTTGTTTAGGTTTTGTAATGTTACACCCTTGTCAATCAATGCATTAATGTTTGTAGGCATTTTTTGTAAAATCAAATCAAAATATTTTAAGGCTTTTTGATAATCGCCATCTTGACAAAGTTCATAGGCCATATTCAAGTAATCCATATCTAATTTTATAATCCTCTACAAATAATATTTT
>JAZGIF010000120.1:0-2954 GCA_036481835.1 Nitrosopumilaceae archaeon | reverse complement strand
ACTCCTGAATTTGACTTTCTTGCATTTGCTCGTGTAATTTTTGCATCACAACAAGGAACACTTGTTGAACTTGGTATTGGCCCAATCGTTACAGCAGGGCTTTTGATGCAGTTGCTTAGAGGTTCTGAAATACTAAAATTTGATTTTAAAAAATCTGAAGAAAGAGGAGTTTTTCAGACAGCCACAAAGCTTGTAACTTACATTGTAATTATTGCAGAATCCTCAGTGTATGGCTTTGCTGTGTATGGACCAGGAATAAGCGATCCTACAATCCTATACATCTTAGTTGGTCAACTCATGGGCGCGTCAATTATTATCATGTTCTTAGACGAAACTGTCCAGAAAGGATGGGGGCTAGGCAGCGGAATCAGTCTTTTCATTATGGCAGGAGTTGCTCAACAAATTCTTTGGAGTATATTCAGTCCTTTACCTGCAGGAGATGGATTCTCAATTGGTATATTTCCATTTATTGCCGAATCAGCAATGGCTGGTGACCTATCTAATGTCTTCTTCCGGTACAACCAACTTCCAAGTATATTTGGACTATTACTTACAGCAGGCATTATGTTAATACTAGTATACACACAAGGAATGAAAATAGAAATTCCAATTGTTTCTACAAAATATCGAGGATTTTCTGCAGTTTATCCAATCAAGCTCATGTATGTTTCAAACATTCCAGTAATCTTAGCATCTGCACTTACTGCAAATGCAGTGTTTATCGGGCAAATGCTTTGGGCAAATATGAATCCGGCAAACAATAACATGTTTATGAATTTCTTGGTGCAGTTTGATCCGACCAGTCCTTCTACACCAATTGGTGGTCTAGTATACTATATCACGCCTCCCAGAGGTCTTGATATTGTTGCATTAGATCCTATGAGAGCAGTTGGATACATTATTTTCATGATAATAATCGTAGTAGTCTTTGGTAAGTTATGGGTAGAATTAGGTGGTCTATCTCCAAAAAGTGCTGCAAAAAATCTTTTAGATGCAGATGTTCAAGTTCCAGGCTTTAGAAGATCAAACCTACCAATTGAGGCATTACTAAACAAATACATCCCATCTGTTACTCTAATTGGTTCAGGAATTCTTGGTTTGCTGGCAGGAGTTTCTGATGTTTTAGGTGTATTTGGTTCTGGAATTGGAATTTTACTTATGGTGGATATTTTGATCAATTATTACAACCAATTAATCAGAGAACAAGTAGAGGTAGTTATGCCGAGGCTTGGTGCTTTACTTGGCAGAAAGTAAAAAAGTCATTGTGGTTGGAATCCCCGGTGTTGGAAAAACTACACTTGTATCAAAGATTGTAGAACTTTTAAAGTCAAAACAAAAAAGCGTTAGTGTTCACAGTTTTGGAACAGTTATGTTTGAAGAAGCGCAAAAAAATGGGATCAAAGATAGGGATGAGCTTAGAAAACTTACAATGGAGCAGCAAAAAAATCTCCAAAAAATTGCGGCTGAAAAACTTTCTAGACTTGGGGATGACCTTGTAATCATAGATACTCATGCATTTATTTCCACAAATGCTGGATTTTACCCAGGATTACCAAACCACGTTTTGCAAATTATCAAACCTTCCAACTTTATCTCTGTATCGGCAAGGCCTGAGGAAATATACAATCGGAGGATGAAGGATACTACAAGAAATAGAGATCAAGTTTCATTAGAATCTATCAAAAAAGAACTATCTGTTCAAGAGGCAATGCTTTCAAGCTGTTCTGTATTATCAGGTTCCCCCATGAAGACCATACTAAATGCTGAAGGAAAGGTTGATGAAGCGGCTCTAGCCGTAATAGAGTCTATAGAGATATGATAGAACTAAATTTTGTACTTGAATTATTAAACTCTGTATTTTTACAGGGGGACTTTTTTAATTTTGGTGACCGAACAGGATTTGGGAGTGATGACCCAATAATCAAAGGAATGATCCCATCAGCATTTGTAATGATTGGTTTTGCTATACTTCTTAATCTCTTTAATGCAGGAGTTAGAAAAAAGCTTGTTGACCAAGTAAAGCTAAAACGAATAATGAAAGAAACGCGTGCTTATCAAAAAGAAAGATTGGCTGCCATGAGATCAAAAGATAATGAAAAGATTGCAAATCTAAGCAAAAAATCTGCCTACATGAACAAAATGCAGATGGAAATGATGCAGATGAATATGAGACCTATGATGATTACAATAATTCCGTTATTGATGATTTTTTACTTTGTTTTACCACTGTTATTTTCATATACTATTGCCCTTTCACCAATTTCTCTAAACGTTATACCTGGAGACTTTTTCCAACTAACATGCACTGCAGAACAAGCCGCAGATCCTGAACATGTTTGTCAACAAGAAAACGCACTATATCTTTGGGCCTGGTACTTTTTGTCATCAATTGCGTTTAGCGGAACGATAATGAAGCTAACAAAAACCTCAATGGGTCTTTCTTGAAAAAATCAATAATCATTTCTGGTCCACCAGCAGTTGGTAAGACCACTGTTGCAAAAGGCTTGGCAAAAGAATTTGGGCTGACCTATCTTGGTGGAGGGGATATTCTAAAAGAGTTAGCTGGCGAACTTGGATTTCAAACTAAAGGGGAAGATTGGTGGGACACAGCTGAGGGTATGAAGTTTTTGAGTCAGAGAAAAGATAATTCTGAATTTGATAAAAAAGTAGATGAAAAACTAAAGGATTTATTTTTGAAAGGAGATATTGTCATAACTAGTTACACCCTTCCTTGGCTAGTTGAAGACGGTATCAAAATTTGGTTGGCAGGTTCACATGAAAATAGTGCAAAAAGAATGAAAACTAGAGACAACTTACCAGCTGATAAAGCATTGGAGATTGTAAAACAAAGATACCAGGAGAATAAAAAACTCTACAAGGATTTATACAATTTTGATTTTGGTGAAAATTTATCAATATTTGATAAAATTATTGACACAGACGGACTAGATGCA
>JAZGIF010000119.1:0-4648 GCA_036481835.1 Nitrosopumilaceae archaeon | reverse complement strand
GAGATTAGAGAGTTGTAGGTTATGTGGTACAGAAATGGAACCAGAAAAACAATGTAGTATTTGTCATAATTATGTAACATTTCATTGTTCTAAATGTGGAAAATCCAGTGATTCACAAATACATCTACATAATTAACACGCAATCTCTTTTTCAATATCCTTATAACAAAGTCAAAATATTTTCAGTTAGGGCATGGGCAATTCAGAAAAAGTTGTTGGTGTAGAATTACTCAAACAAAACGGTTTAGACGTAGACGAGCTAATCAAACAACTCGTCATCAACTCTTCGGTTGAGTTTACAGCGTATTACTACTTCACACTTCTAAGAGCCAACTGTACAGGAATGGATGGTGAAGGAGTTAAAGGCATAATCGAAGATGCAAGAATGGAGGATCTCAGTCACTTTGAATCCTGCATTGAGAGAATCTATCAACTAGGGGGTTCTTTACCAAAAGATCCAATTGATTACATCAAGATGTCTGGTTGTGAATTTCTTCAATTACCTGAAAATCCCACAGATCTTAAATCAATTCTGGAGAAATGCCTTAAAGCTGAACAAGGAGCAGCTATAAACTGGGACAAAGTTTGCAAAATGACTCATGGAAAAGATCCAGTAACATATGATATTGCAAAAGACATCCTAGCTGAAGAAATTGAACATGAATCTTGGTTCTTAGAACTACTCTACGGAAGACCATCAGGTCACATGAGAAGAAAACATCCTGGAGAAAGACCACATACTAGAAAACATTCACGTGCACTCGATATGTGACTTTATTTTAATAATTTAATCAAAAGATTTTTTATTTGAAATGTTTGATGAATAATCATGAAAATTGTTCATGGAAGTCCAGGTTTTGGTTCCGCACTTACTCAAGAACAGGTTGTGGATTTTCTAAGCAAAAAAAAATTGAATTTACTTTTGGGAACAATTGATGAAAAAGGAGATCCAAATGTTCACCCTGTTTGGTTTTTGTATGAGGGTGGCAAATTGTATGTAGAAACTGCCAAAACTGCTAAAAAAGTGAGAAATATCAAAAATAAACAAAGCATCTATTTCTGTATTGATGATGAACATATGCCATACAAAGGAGTTCGAGGTAAGGGAGAAGTTCGAATTTCTGAAGACGTGAAATTTAACATCCCAATTGCCGAAAAAATTATGCTAAAGTATACAGGAAGTTTAGATAATGAAGTTGCAAAGTTCTTAATGGATGGAGTCAAAAACGGTTTTTCCGTTTTGCTTGAAATAACCCCACGCTATTATGCGACATGGGATCACTCTACCGGAATTACTGCATAACTCATCGGAAAAGATTTAATCTGTATTATAATTTTGAAAATCGTTTAAAATATGCCTTCTGGAGAAAACAAACTAAGTGAACTTCAAAAAAGAATAGAACAAACAAAACAAGAACTAGAACAAATTAAACAACACGAAAAACCAATGCCTGAATTCATTAACACCACAAATGTGATTCGCTCTAACGAATACCTACTGAAAGAAATCCAAACACATGCAAAATTGACATCTGTTTATGAAAAATACTCTGAAGAACTAGAAAAAATGGTCCTATCAACTTCTGTAATTAAATCAAAAATAAAACAACTAAAATCTCGTATAGACACAAGAAAGAAATCTAAAACGAAAACAAAAAGGAGAAAAAAATCCTCAAGGAAAATTCGAAGAAAGCCAAGGAAAACAAGAAAAGTTAAACGTAAAAAACTAAAAAGACGAAGATAAACATCTGATCATACTACATCTCCAACTAACACTCGTTGTTTTTTTCCTTTCTGAGCCAAGACTAGTGCACCATCATTATCAATTTTCAAAGCTTTTCCTTTAATTTTCCCATCAGAAGTAATAATCGTTGTAATTTTTCCAATATTGGATGCTCTTTTTGTCCAACCTTTAATTATTGATTGAGGTTTTTTATGTTCTAATAAATCAAGAACTTTTTCTAATTCAAAAAGAAACGAATGAACTAGCTTGATTGGATTTATTGTTTCATTTGTTTTCGTCAATGATGTAACTCCGTAGAATCTTTCGGTGCTTTGAAGTGATTTTGTTAATTTTTTAGAATCTATTTTGAAATTAATTCCCACTCCTAGAATCAGATTATCAATTTCATTTGATTCAATAGATAAATCAACTAACATCCCGGCTACTTTTTTGCCAATAATCGTAACATCATTTGGCCACTTTAGTTGAGGTTTTTTCTTCAAAGTTTTTTCTATAGCTAAAGATAGTGCTAATGACGCAGCTATTGGAATTAAGGTTGTAAAAGTAATGTCAAATTTGGGATGTAAGATTATTGATAGCCATATTCCACCTTTTGGAGATATCCATTTTCGATTTAATCTTCCTCTTCCGCTAGTTTGTTTTTGAGAAATTATTACGGTCCCATTTTCTTTAGTGTTTTTTGAAATTTTTGCAGCAAAGTTTTGTGTAGAATCTATTGTATCAAAATAATATGCACGTTTTCCAATTAGCTTTGTTTTAATTCCATCAGTTATTTCCCAAGGTAACAGAAGATCTGTATTTTTTACAAGCTTGTAGCCTAGTTTTTGTTTTGAATCAATTTTGTAACCTAATGATTTGATACGTTTGATATGTTTCCATACTGCAACTCTACTAATTTTTAATACATCGCTTAGATCTTGACCTGACAGATATTCGTCATTATGAGTTTTTAAAAAAGTCAGTACTCGGTAAAGACCAACATTATCAAATGAATTGTAAATCAAAATCCAATATCGATGTCAAATCTACCATCATCCATTCCGGCTCCTTCTCCACCGTTCCCATAATTCATTTTCATAAATGTGATTATAAAAAGTTCTGGAAGATTTTGTAGAGTTGTTTTATTTATGATCTATATGTTTTCAGACAACGAATTAATGTAAAAAATTTGATTATATGATATTTAGGTTTGAATACGTTATGGAATATTGAAAGGCGATAAAAGCTTGGAAATAAAAAGTCTAGGCAAAAATGATTTTGTATTTAAAATGACAGCTGTGCTTGGAATTGTGCTCACCTTGTCAATATTAATTCCTCTAGCTATACATGCATTATTTCCTATTACAAACTAAATTTTGGAATAAATTTAATACAATTTACTCATAAACAAAACCATGGAAAAAGATTCACATTCAGATGATGATATTAGGAAAATTTTTTCATTAAAAAATGTGGCAGTGGTAGGAATGTCAAAAAATGAAGGTAAAGCAGCACATTATGTTCCAAAATATTTGTCTCAACAGGGTTACAACATAATGCCAATTAATCCAACTGCGGATCAAATTCTCGAAAGAAAAAGTTATCATAGTATAGAAGAAGTTGATCAACCAATCGATATTGTAGATGTTTTTAGGCCGTCAGATCAAGTTTTACCTGTAGTGCAGCAAGCCATAAAAAAGAAACCAAAAGTGATTTGGCTACAAGAAGGAATCCATAATGCAGAAGCAGAAGAATTAGCGCGAAAAGCAGGAATTCAAGTTGTTTTTAACAGATGTATGCTTGCTGAACATCAACGTCTTTTCTAAAAATGTCTCAAAACTCATTTTCAGATTTTTACAAGTCACTTTTAGAACTTGTAAAATCATTTGAAGATAAACAAACAATGCTTAAGGTAGAATCTGATTTAGAATCAAACCTAATCAGGATTTTTGGTGAAGGTGCTAGCTCCCTATCTCGGGCAAAAAACGGATTAGCAGATGCATCTGAGCTAGCATATACTACTGCTGAGCATCACCCATACTGGGGATTATTATACCACTGTACACAAATCTCAAAAATTTCACTTGACAAATGGGATAGTGAAATTTCCAAAGAAGAGCTTGATGAAATTGAATGGTCAATTGATGAGCTAAAAAACATGTGTAAAAAACTCAAAGAAGATTTGAGAGATGGCCAGCAGAGATAAATATTCTCAAATGAAAAATTAATCATGCCGATCAAAATCGGTCTTATCGGCAAAACAAACACCGGCAAGACGACTTTTTTTAATTCTGCTACATTATCTTCAGCAGAAATCTCAACATATCCTTTCACTACAAAAAAAGCAGAAACTGCAAAGGCATATGCAATTACACTTTGTGTTCATCCAGAGTTTAATGTAGCAGATAATCCTAATAATTCAAAATGCAGTGATGGATGGCGATATATCCCAATTGAGCTAATTGATTTACCAGGATTAATCAAAGATGCCTGGAAGGGAAAGGGACTTGGAAACCAATTTCTTTCAATTGCTGCTCAATCAGATGTATTGTTACATGTAGTTGATGTTTCTGGTAGTGTCGATTCATCAGGAAAAGTTTCTGAAGTAGGCACCGGTGATCCAATTTCTGATTATGCAGATATTGAAGAAGAATTGATGATGTGGTATCATAAAATTTTAGAAGGCAATCGGGATAAATTATCAAAATTAATTCAAACTACCAATGATCAAATTGAGGCTTTAACTGACCTTTATCGTGGTATAGGGGTAAACAAGAACAACATTAAAGAAACTCTAAAAATTACTGGTCTAGAAGATAAAGATTTTGATAATTTTGATGTAAAAGATACTAAACAATTTGCATCAACACTTAGAAAAATTTCTAAACCTACTCTGATTGTTGCAAACAAAATTGACATTGAAGG